>NZ_JBFUAZ010000067.1:0-11045 GCF_056406035.1 Polaromonas sp. P1_E1_2
GGGATGAAGTAGTCGCGGCGCGCCTTGAATTCGGCGCGGCGGCGTTCGTACTCTTGCAGGCTCTCCGGCTCGAAGCAGGCCAGGGCGGCATGCTGGGCCACGGTGCTGGCGCAGATAAAGAGGTTTTGTGCGATGCGCTCGATCACCGGCGCCAGCGCTTCGGGCACCACCAGCCAGCCCAGGCGCCAGCCGGTCATGTTGAAGTATTTGCTGAAGCTGTTGATGCTGATCACGCTGTGGCCCAGCTCGCCGGGCATGGCCAGCGCCGAATGGCCGAAGTGCTCTTCGTAGCTCAGGCCCAGGTAGATTTCATCGATCAGCGTGATGCCGCCGCGGCTGTGCACAAATTCGTGGATGCGCTGCAGCTCTTCCGGTGCAATCGAGGTGCCCGTGGGATTGGACGGGGAAGCCAGCAACACGCCGCGTGTTTTGGGGTTCCATGCCGCCTCCACCTTTTCGCGGGTCAGCTGAAAGCGTTCTTCGGCGGTGGTAGGGACCAGCACCGCATTGCCTTCTGCCGCGCTGACGAAATGCCGGTTGCAGGGGTAGCTGGGGTCGGGCATCAGGATTTCGTCCCCCGCCTCAATCAGGGCCAGGCAGGCCAGTTGCAAGGCAGCGGATGCACCCGCGGTGATGATGATGCGGCTGGGCGCCACCTGCGCCCCGAAGCGGGAGGCATACCAGCCGCTGATGCGCTCACGCAGTGCCGGCAAGCCGGTAGCCTGGGTGTACTGCGTGGTGCCGCGCTCAATGGCGCGGGTTGCGGCCTGTTGCACCAGGGGTGGCGCCGTGAAGTCGGGCTCGCCGATGTTCAGGAAGATCATGGGCGATGCGCTGTGCGCAAATTCCTGCGCCAGCGCAGAGGCCGCTTTGGCAACCTCCATGACATAGAAGGGCTCAATCCGCTGAGCCCGCTGGGCGATTTTCAAGGCTGGCCTTTCACGGGGCGAGCCCCTATCGGGATTTGTCGGCAGCGACTTCAGCGGCGCGCAGCGAGGGCGCCATTTTGTTCAGGACCCCGTTGACGTACTTGTGGCCGTCAGTGCCGCCGAAGGCTTTGGCAAGTTCGATGCACTCGTTGATCACGACACGCCAGGGCACATCGAGGCAGTGGGTGAACTCATAGGCGCCTATCCACAGCACGGCATGCTCCACCGGCGATATTTCGGCCATGGGCCGGTCCAGCAGGGGCGTGATGCCCGCATCGAGCGTTGCCGCGCCTTCGATGCAGCCGTGCAAAAGTGCATCGTAGTGGGCGGAGTCGGCTTTGTGAAAACCCACAAGGTCGCGGGTAAATGCGTCAATCGAATCCGCTTCGTTTCGACCTACCAGGTGTTGGTAGAGCGCTTGCAGTGCGAACTCGCGAGCGCGCGTGCGGGCGGATTTGTCCGCCGCCTTTTTGACGCCGGTGTCGGTCAGGCCGGTGCGGGTTTGGGGTGGGCGTTTGGGTTTGGTGATGGGGTCTGCCATGAAGTGCCAGTCAGGTTAAGGGATGCAGGAGCAGGCGCTCAGGCAATTTCATTGATCAGGTTCGCCATTTCGACGGCAACGCGGGCGGCGTCGCGCCCTTTGTCGACCTGCCGGGCTTCGGCCTGCGCGACGTTTTCCGTCGTGAGTATGGCATTGGCAATAGGCAACTGGTAGTCAAGCGCCAGGCGCGTGACGGCTGCGCCGCTTTCATTGGCGACCAGTTCGAAATGGTAAGTCTCACCGCGGATGATGCAGCCGAGGGCAATCAACGCGTCGTATTTGTCGCTTTCGGCCAGGGCCTGCAATGCAACGGGCACTTCCAGCGCGCCGGGCACCTTGATGTGCTTGATGTTGTCCTCTTGCACACCCAGGGAGGCCAGCTCGTGTTTGCAGGCTTCGGCGAGCGCATTGGTAATGCTTTCATTGAAGCGCGCCTGCACGATGCCGATGGAAAGTTTTCTGCCGTCAAGCTTGTCGCCTGAACCTTTTTCTGCTCCAAACACGGTGTATCCCTTTGATTGTTTTTTGTTTAACGAAGTGACTAGTCTTTGGTGGTGTAGCCGACGATCTCGAGCCCATAACCCGTCATGCTCGGCATGCGGCGCGGGTTGCCCATGAGGTTCATCCGGTGCACGCCGCATTCACGCAAAATCTGCGCACCCACGCCGTAGGTGCGCAAGTCCATGCGGCCGCGCTCAGGTGCCTGGCTGGCGCGTGCAGTGCCTTCAAACTGGGCCAGCAATTGCGCGGCACTTTCGCCGCAATTGAGCAGCACGGCAACACCCCTGCCTTGTTCTGCGATGTGTTTGAGGCTTTGGTCAAGGCTCCACGAATGCATGGAGCGGCCCGTTTCAAGAACGTCCAGCACCGACAGTGGCTCATGTACCCGTGCAGACACCACGTCATCGGCAGACCACGCACCCTTGACCAGGGCCAGGTGCAGGCTTTGGCTGGGTTTGTCCCGGAAGGCATGGGCGGTGAATTCGCCAAAGGCGGTTTGCAGTGTGCGGCTGCCGATTTTTTCCACCAGCGAATCGTTGCGGCTGCGGTGTTCGATCAGGTYGGCGATGGTGCCGATTTTCAGGCCGTGCTCCGCCGCGAATACCAGCAGGTCTGGAAGCCGGGCCATGGTGCCGTCGTCTTTCATGATTTCGCAAATGACGGCGGCCGGTGAGCAGCCGGCCATGCCGGCCAGGTCGCATCCGGCTTCGGTGTGGCCGGCGCGCATCAGCACACCACCATCGACAGCCTGCAGCGGAAAGATGTGGCCGGGCTGGACCAGGTCGGTGACCCTGGCGTCTTTGGCCACGGCGGCCTGCACGGTGCGGGCGCGGTCGGCGGCTGAAATGCCGGTGGTCACGCCTTCGGCGGCTTCAATGGAAACGGTGAAGGCGGTGGAGTGCTTGGTGCCGTTGCGCGTGGCCATGGGCGGCAACTGCAGCAGCTCGCAACGCTCGCGGGTCAGGGTCAGGCAGATCAGGCCGCGGCCAAAACGCGCCATGAAGTTGATGGCCTCGGGCGTGACGTGGTCTGCCGCCAGCACAAGGTCGCCTTCGTTTTCACGGTCTTCTTCATCGATCAGGATGACCATACGGCCGGCGCGCATGTCGGCAACGATGTCTTCAACAGGGGAAATGGCTGTGGTCATGGTTCAGGGCTTTTTTAGGATGTTGTTATGGGTGTCGCCCAGCATGCGCTCGACATAACGCGCGATCAGGTCGATCTCGAGATTGACGTCGGAGCCTGCGGCCAGCCGGCTCAGTGCAGTGTTCTGCACGGTGTGGGGAATGAGGTTGATGCTGATTTCCGTGCCGCCCGCGTCGCCAGCCAGGTCGGTGACGYGGTTGACGGTCAGGCTCACGCCGTTGACGGTGATGGAGCCCTTGTAGGCCAGGTACTTGCCGAGCTCGCGCGGGGCGCGAATGCGCAGCTCCCAGCTTTCGCCGACCTGGGCGAAATGCGTCACGCTGCCAATGCCGTCAACATGGCCTGAAACGATGTGGCCACCGAGGCGATCGTGCGCACGAAGGGCTTTTTCGAGGTTGATGGGGCCGGTTTCCGCCAAGCCGGTGGTTTTGGCCAGGGATTCGGCGGAAATGTCGATGGTGAAGCGATTGAGGGGAAGGTCCAGTGTTGTGGCCGTCATGCATGCGCCGTTGAGCGCGATGCTGTCGCCCAGGCCCACGTCATCAAGGTAACCCGCAGGCGCCTCGATGGTGAGGCGCTTGCCGTGGTCTGAAGAGCTGCCCAGGCTTTGGATGGCGACGATGCGCCCCAAGCCGGTAATGATTCCGGTAAACATGGTGCCATTTTCGCAGGGAATCCGGGCGCGGCGGCGCAGACAGCGCCAAAGGCCCGGAAAAGAGGGTGTTCAGCCGTGATTCACAAGGCTTGTGCAGGCACGCGTGGGCCGGTTCAGACGTCTATATCTAAGGGAAAATGGCCGTAACCCAATGGTTACGGGCGCAAGCAGCTATTGTTTTGATAGCGGATATGGGTGTTTTGCGAGCGTTCGCAGGGAAGACCGATGTCCACCATTGCGCTAGAAAGCTTCCCGGCCCGCCAGGCGAGCGACGATACGCAGGTCGGGCCCGACCCTGTCGGTAGACAGGAACTGGAGTTGGAGCCCGTTCGCGAGCGTTTGCAGGGGTTCCAGGGCAGCCATGCCCTGGCCAGGCCCAAGCAGCCTGGGCGCGAGGTAAACCAGGAATTCATCCACCAACCCGCTGCGGATCAGCGATGCGTTGAGCTTGCTGCCGGCTTCGACATGCAGTTCGTTGATTTCGCGCTGCGCCAGGTCTTTCATCATGGCCGCCAGATCCACTTTTCCCCGGGCGTCGGGCAGGCAGGTGACCGTCGCACCTTTGGCGACCAGCGCGGCTTCTTGYGGCGAGCCTCGTGTGGCGGTGTAGATCCACACCGGACCTCCTGACTGGAATATCCTGGCACCAGGCGGTGTTTGCAGCAGACTGTCGACAATCACGCGGCAGGGCTGCACCTGCGTTTCCACCAGCCGCACGTCCAGCTGAGGGTCATCCTCCAGCAGGGTCCCGATGCCCGTCAGCACGGCGGAGGCCCGGGCCCGCCACGCGTGGCCGTCTGTCCGCGCCTCAGGCGAGGTGATCCACTGGCTCTGACCGTTGGCCAGCGCCGTGGTGCCGTCCAGCGAAGCGGCAACTTTCAGGCGGACCCAGGGGGTTTTGCGGATCATCCGGCTGAAAAAGCCGATATTCAGTTCCCTGGACTCCTCGGCGCCCGGCCCGACCTCCACCTCGACGCCGGYGGCCCGCAGGCGCTCAAATCCCTGGCCGGCCACCAGCGGATTGGGGTCCGCTATCGAGGCGACCACCTTTTTGATGCCAGCGGCAGTCAATGCATCACAGCAGGGGCCTGTTCGTCCGTGGTGGGAGCAGGGCTCGAGGGTGACATAGGCGGTGGAGCCTTTGACCGAGTGGCCTTTATTCGCTGCATCGCGCAGGGCCATGATTTCGGCGTGGGGGCCGCCTGCCTGCTGGGTATGGCCAGTTCCCAAAATTTTGCTTCCACCTGAATCGGTCAGGACGCAACCTACGCGAGGGTTTGGCGCGCTGAGATACAACGCCTCTTCGGCCACACGCAAGGTCTGCAGCATCGCTGGGTTCATGATGGATTTTCTAACGGGGCAGATTTAAGCTGAAAGGTTGTAGGGTCAGGGATTTCATTCTGAGGCAAAGCCCATTTCCAGCACCCTGCGACTGGCGACTATATTCCCTTGCCTTGTCGCGGGGGTCATTTTCGTCTGCATAAGCGCCTCTATGATTTCGGCTTGCTGGCTTCGGCTGATTTCTGGTCTCGAAGAAATGATGTTCATATCCAGCAAACGGCCATCCTCTGCAATCCATATTTCTATGACCAGACGACGCAGTTTCAGGCTTGTTGCAGTTTTGTCCGGAAAGTTCCAGTCGAGCATCGGAAGGGCCGGCTGGTCGACCTCTTCAATGTCAAAAAAACGAACATCAGACATGCCGGGCTTTCTCGGGCTGGTGGAAGAAAGCTCCTGGCCGGGGGCAACCAAACCTTCAGCAGGCGCTGGTTTGATAGTTGCCGCAAGCTTTTCAGGCGGTATGGACTCGGTGGGTTCTGCCTGAGCAGCATTGCTGGGCTCGGTCATGACCCGAACGACCATGCTGTGATTCGCCGGACGTGCCGCAGTTGCAGTTTTTCCGGGTTTTTCGATGGATTGCGATACGAACAACAGCACGCTACCGTGCATGACTAGGGAAGCAATGGCCGCAATCACCCAGCGGTTGTGCTGAGAAAAACGTCTTTCCTTCTTATGTTTCACCGGTTGGTGCGGCTGGGCTCATCATTTCCAGCAAGAAGTGGCTGCATCCTGGGCAGAAGAAAATGCTGTTGAATAATTCACGTTGCTTTTTACGCCCGTATTCGTGATCTGGTAGTCGCCGCATTTATCAGCAGACATTGGGCCAGGTGAATTGCGCGTTGCGGTGACGGTATAAGTTCTTGCTGCCGCGGCAGATACGGCAATGCTGTAGGCGCCACCGCCATCACGGGGTGATTGCTTCAGATTCGCCGGGAACAAATCGGCCACCGCGGTCCCCGCGGTATTGGTGTCGTACTTCATGTTTTCCGTGTAGTGGCGCTCCATCCATTGAGAAGCTTCAAGGAGCACGGTGCGAACCTCGGCCCTGCGCCCCCTCGCAACGTACTCCTTGTAGCTCGGAAGCGCGACAGCACTCAAGAGGCCAATGATGGCGACCACGATCATCAGCTCAATCAGTGTGAAGCCCCTGCTTCGAGGCGCAACGCCGTGGGGTCGATTTTTCGCGGTTGCCTTGTGGAAAGGAATTTTCATAGGTTTTACCTGGTCTTGAAGGAGGGAATTTCGCGCCAGTAAATTCGCGCTTTCGTGTTGTCTCCCTTGCCCTGCAATCTGGTGCGATCACCAACGACAGCTGTGCAATTGAGTTCCCCCGAGGCACATGCGGTACCGGTTGAATCCCCGGAGACGGTGACACGTTGGTCGATGATCTTGACGGACGCGACGTTATAAACGACACCGCCAATCGTGATCGTGCCAAAGAGCCCCGTGTTCAGCAAGCCCGTGATGGGGTCTACAAAGGTGATGTAAGCAGCGGGCCCGCTAAAGCAGATGTTGCTGCTGGTGGCGGACGGTGCGATGGATACCGTTGCCAGCAGGCCTTGGCTCATGGTCGGGTTACTCACCACCATTTCCGAGGTGTCCGGCAGATTGATGTACCAACCCTTGTTGTTCGTCCAGTCCATGGCTGCGCCAGTCACATAGCCTTGGCCCAGAATGCCATTGGTGGGGTCCGCGTCATCCACAGTAATGCGTACGAATGTGCGGGCTGCCAGCTGCGTCCGCAGGCGGGGAAGGCCGGTCGTCGTATTGTCGAGCAGCGACGGATCCGCAATGTAGGCGGCGCTGGAATAGATGGGTTTATCCCAGATGCCAAAAATCCCATTAACGTTGCCGGAGCCGTCAGGGAAGTCGGAACTGACAATGGACTTGCCGGTTGCGAAATTAACCACCACGCCGCCCAATGGATGGAACCGATACTCTGGTGCAGAGGTGATGGGCAGGCGGTTCACCGATGCATCTGTAGGCTTGGCGATGAACAGTGGCCGTTTGTTGGTGCCATCCGTATTGGCATAAGCAACCTTCCAAAGCGCTGGGTTGGGGCTTGAAACGTCGAACTTCCACAGGTTGCCCTTGAGGTCACCCGCATAGATGACGTCGGCGACCCCATCATTGTTCGTGTCCACCCAGGTAGCTTGCGACAACCCATTGCTGGGCCCGGCGGCGGCCACCAGCTTGACGTAATTCACGCCGGGCGTCCAGACACCGCTATACGGGCCATTTGCAAACAGGATATAGAGCGCCGCCGATCCGTTCGTGCTGTTGACGCCGTTAGGAACAATCGTCGCAAATTTGCCATTGTTCATCTTGGCAACAGCGCCGGCTTGTCGACTTGAACGATTCGTGGTGCCCATTTGCGCCAGGTTGTATCCAAGGTCGCCACTGCTGTCGTCTGCTTCGGAGAATTGCCACTTGAAGACGTTCGCTGCATTTGCTTCTGTCAAGGTATCCGGATCCGTTACGTCAAGAGCAAACACACCCTTGGCGCCGCGTCCCAAAGACCCAAACAGATAGGTTTTCCAGGCGGCTGCAGGGACCAAGGCGTCATAGCCGGGCGCTGCGGCATTGGTGATCGTGGATCCCAGCAATACGTCCGCGGAGTAGGGCGTTCCATCCATAAATGACTGGACTTTTTCGCCAGCGGGGTCTACCCAGTTCTGCAGGCGGGAATGAACAAGTTGTGGCACGTACGAAACGATGGGTGTGCCGCCTTCCGATACGACTGCGGAAGCGTTGAAGCCGTGCAGCATGCCATCGCCTGCACCGATCCAGAGAATGCTCTTGCGGTCTTTTTGGGCTGTGACAAACGTACCGTAGCCTGGGAAAAGGGTTCCGAAATAGTCTGCGTTGGGCTTCGAGGTCACCACGGGGTTGGAGTTGACGACAGGCCCCATGATGGAATTGGTATTGCGTTTTCGGAACCGGAGACCTGTCGGGGTTTCGTCAACGCGGCTGCCCCGAAGCCAGTTGAGCTTGGCCTGGGCCGTTGCATCTGTGCCGCCCACCGCAGTCGTYTTAACGGCATTCGACAAGGCTGCCCAGGTAAATGGCGTGCCGGTCGAGTTCCCGACATTGGTAATGATCTGCCGCGAAGTGGACGCCGTCAATTTGGTATGGCCATCCCAGTAGTAATAGCTGCGGTCCAGCGTGCCGTCGCTCTTGAGGCGAATATCAAAGTCACCGTCAGGCTTGACGATAAATGACAGCACTTCGCCATGGCCGTCGTCGCCGTCAAAGCTGGCCAGATATTTCAGGCTGCCAGTCGTGAGCTGCGAAGCGGCAAGTGCAGGCGCCGTGTTGGAAGCGCCCACAATCGCACTGAAGGCGGCGCGCAAGGCTTTTTCCAGCTCGCTGGGGCGAATTGCCAGGAAATAGTTATCCGGGTAGCCATCTGCGCCAGGCGTACCATCCAGCTTCTTCACATCCCAGTTGGCCTTGTCGGCGGTGGGTTTTTCGAAGTAAATTTTCGGATCAGACGGTGGTACGGTGACATTTTCATTTTTACTGAACCCGCCCCATTTCGCTGCAAGCCAAAGCGGATCCTGAAGCTGAGCAGCGGTTGCCGTCCCAAAATCATATTCAGCGCGGCTCTCTTCCTGGTTCACTTCGCAATTGTTGCAGCCGCCCGATGTATTGATATTGGGGTGCACTGTACCGTCAGCCTTCTTCACGGTCAGCGTGGTGCTGTCTGTGAAACTGTAGGTATAGATACCGGAATGGAAGTGCGCGCCGTCTTTGGTGCTGCCGGATATGGTGTAGCCAAAGCCCTGGGGGTTCACCGACGCGGCGTTGAAAACCCGGGTGTACACATACAACTTGGTGCCTATGACCTCGTACCGCAGGATACCGGAGGCATCGCTGTCATAGTCACCACCTTGTTCAGAGTCTTCCCAGATGATCAGGAATTTCCCTGACGTGGCAGTCGGCGTGCCCACTACGCGGAAGTCAACGAGGGTACCGCCACCAACCGTGCCGCCCGCAACCAGCTGGTAGGAGGGTTGAATGATGATTTTTCGGCCTGCGATCGTCGGGTGGGGGACTTCAATACGCGGTTTACCGGGAGACAGCGCAACTGAAAAGCTTTTGACCTTGAACGCATCCGGGTTGGCGATCAGTTGCGCGGCCGTCGGCGTCCGCACGGCGTTGGTTCTGGCCCAATAGGCAGCACCAGACAGCGCATACGAGCCCGCATACGTTGGGGCGTCAGGACACAGACCATCTACCGCAGCCAGCGTGGAAACTGTCTTGCCGGTACAGGTTCCATCGTTTGTGGTGCCATTGTTTCCGATGAAAAACTTGTTGCCATGAATTCCTTCATCCGTACCAATCACATTGATCATGTTGACCAGGCTTGGGCTGCCCGGCAATGTGGCGAAAGGACTCCATTGAGTGCTGGTGTTGTTGTCATAAGACGTCACGCTGGCATTGAAGTTAATGGCATTGATGGCGCGGCACTGGCCCTGGCCGAAAATGGCATCGGCCGCTGTTTTGGCGGCGGCATTAGCCCGGTTCACCGGGTCAACCCATGCCGGTTTGGGCAGGCCCATGGCGGCATCTTTCGAGCCGGTTTGTGTGTAGTCATAAGTGCCGCTTGGCGACAGGCCGCCAAGATAGCGCAGCGTTTCGGTGAACATCTCACCCATGGGGTTGCCCCAGCTGGTGCACTGGTTGTCCGTTAGCGAGGTCAGCTGGAAAGTACAGTTGCCGTCACCAATGTAGGTGCCGTCGCTATAGCGATATCCGTAAACGCGCAGCTTGTTGATGGTGTAAACGATGCCCTGCGCGGAGGTATACGTGCCATCGGTGGTGTAGTTCACTTCATTTTGGAACGACTGCAAATTACTTCGAAGGACGCCGCCGCTGATATTTTTGGCAAAGGAGCCGGTCATCAGCCCGAATTCGGCAAGGTTGCCTTCCCCGTACTCATGCAACAAGCCGATTGGCTTGAAATTCGCGGACGGATATTGCCTGCAATTTTCTGTACCCAGCAGCGCCGATGCGCAAACCTCGACCCGCACGATAAAGTCAGGGCCAGTGGCGCCAATGACGACCCCCTGGGTGCCCTTTGTGGGATTGCTGGAGCCGGAGCCCAGTCCCGTAACGCCTACGTTATTGCCGTTGGAGGCGGATTTTTCTCCACTCCAATGGCACTGCCACCGCTCATTGGCATTCCAGAGCTGGTAGTCGCCCTTGGCGATTCGCATCAAGGGCGGGTTGGCGTTGGTGTGTGAATCGCCGTTGCCTGTTGTGTTGGTATTGAACGGCGAGTTGGCGGTCAGGTTGTCACCCAGCGTGGTGTTGCAGATGGTGGCTGAGGTCTGGGTCAGATTCTGTATGGTCCATTGCTTGATGGTCAGTGTCGGTGTTCCGGCGGTGGCACCGACATAACCCGTTGGCGTGACCACCATGGTGATCCAGGCAGGGTCGACGGCCACTGCAACACCTTCCATGTATTGGGTTGGCGTGGGCGTGTTCACTGCCCTGATCTGGTCGCCGACCTCGACATTGAATGTGGTGGCCTGGGCGACGGAATGCGTCACGCAGTTGTACTGAGGGGGGGCATTGGTTGCGCCGCCATAGTAAGTTTCAACCAGAGTTTGGCAAGTGGTGGCAATAGCTGCGGCCGGCGCGGTGCCGGGATTGTTCTTGTGAGCCTTGTTGGAATTGAACGTAAACTCAATAAGGCGTCGCGCATTATTGGTGTTGTCGTTGCTGATGACGCTCGAAGCCGCAAGCTGGCTGGCGGTAAAAGGGGTGAGTTGATCCAGATCGTCGCCCTTGTAATACTTGGCGAATGAATGGGCATCTGTCGGCAGGCTGGTACGCTCCAGAATGGTCAGTGCATTGGTGTCGGTGGAACGCAGGCCGCCGTACAGCACCTTGCGCACCACGTCCATGCGGGTCATGGTGGCCC
>NZ_JBFUAZ010000068.1:0-10987 GCF_056406035.1 Polaromonas sp. P1_E1_2
CGCTGGCGGCACCGCCGCCGGCACCGCCGCCGGACCAGCCGCTGCAGCCGGCCTGGCCACCGGAGCCGCCGGCCCAGCCCGGAGCACCGCCCGCAAGGCCGCCCGCGCCCGCCGCGTTGGCGCAGGTAAAAGCACCTTGCGATGTGTTGCCGGGCCGGCCACCCTGTCCGACGGCCACGTTGAGCACGGTGCCCGGGGCGATGTAATACGTGCCCGTGGCTCGCGCACCCGCGCCGCCAGCGCCGCCGTCACCGCTCAAGTCATTGCCGCCGCTGCCACCACCCGCGCCGTTGGCCTGGATGATCACGCCGCCCGCGCCCGCCGGCACGGTATAGGTCTGCAGGGCGCCCGTGTAATTGAAAGTTGTCTGTGCCATCGCGCCAGTCGCGGCCAGCAGCATGACGGCCACGGCCCATACCAGGCGCGCCCACTTGCTTGCCGGTGAGGATCGGCGGGGCGCATACGAGGAAAGGCCTGGACACTGAAAAAACATCATGATTTGGGGCCCGCCGTGTTGGAAGGTGAGGCAGTGGCCGCGCCAGCCGGTTCAAACACATTCTCGTCAAACTTGAAGCGTACACGCAGGTAGACACCACGCTGGGTGTAGGCCTCGCCCGCCAGGTCAGCGGCCCGGAAGCCCTTGATGTTGTAGCCCAGTGACACCCACATGTTTTTCCAGGCCAGATAGCCGACTTCCACGCCCACCGCGGTCTCCGCGGCGCCGTTACCCCACATGCGGTAGGCCTGCAGGCTGACGTCCCAGCGCTCGGTAAGGTCCCAGGTGGAACGGCCGCCAATCAACTGGGTAAAGGAGCGGCTGCTGATGCCGTTGGACTTGTCGCGGCCCCATTTGGCGGCATAGCGTGCGCTCGTCACCCAGCTGCGGCTGGGCTGGATATTGAGGTGGGTGGAAAGAATCAGCCCGGACTCATCGCGGCTGACGCCTGGGCCCAGGGTGCTGTCCGAATCCTTTTTGTATTCGATGCGACCCAGCGCATTCCACACGTCGGTGCTTACCGGGCGATAGGCCACACCGGACTGCGCCGTGATCAGTTCACGCTTGCCGCCCGTGGCGCCGAGGTTGGTCTGCTCGCTGTAGAGCGCGCGGTTGAGCAGGGTCCAGCTGTCGTCCAGCTTGTTGGCCAGCGCGCCCGTCAACAGCCAGCTGCTCGAAGTGGCCGATGTCTGCCACTGTACCTGGCCGGACGCCTTCCAGGTGGCCGCGGCCGTGTAGTCGGCTCCGATGGTGACGGCGCTAGAGTCGTCGATGGTCACACCCGACAACGGCTTAATGCGTTGCAAGCTGGCTGTCAGGCCGACGCCATTGTCCAGGCGCCAGAGCCTGCGCAGTCCGACCGCAGCCTCGCTGCTGCGGCCGTTGATGCTGTCGCCCATGCGGTATTCATTGAACAGCTGCGTGCTGTCCGACAGTTCCGTATTGAGGCCGGCAACGGTGGTGTATTGCGAAGTCGACGCATTGAGCGTGTAAATGCTTTTCAGGCTATTGATGAAGTCGTGGCGCGCATACAGGCGCGTTGTGGAATTAATGGCATAGTTGCCGCCGACGCCGACCTCCCGGCCGCCGCTGCCGTCGATCGCGTATTCGGCCAGGCCGTAGACGTCGGCTTGGGGCACATCCGGAACCGGCACCGTCACCTTGACCCGCGCCGTGGTGTAACCCACCTCCTCGGACGAGCCTGAAGCCAGCGCCGTGGCGGAAGGCGTCACCRGAACGGTACTGCCAGGCAAGGCCGGACCGGAAAGCGCAGCGGCGGTGTTGGCGCTGCTGTAGCGCACGCCAACTTCCACCTTCACATTTCCGGGCAGGCTGTGTTCGAGCTTCAGGTCCGCGCCGGTTTGTGCCGCGCCTGTCACGCTGTTGGCAGTGCGCAGCGCTTCAGCGACAAGCCTGTTCTTGTCATCCACGGCGTAACCGATTTTTGCGCCGTATTCAGACTGGYCGGCCGACTGCACGCTGTTGGGGTTGTAAAAACCCGCACTGGTGCGCGCACCCCAGACGCGCGCCTGCAGCGCCTGGTCGTCATGACGGACTTCCACGCGCTGGCCTGAGCCGTTGCCCTGCAAGTCTGTACTGCTGCGGGCGATTTCACCGGTGGCCACGGTTTTTTCGCCCAGCTTCGCCGTCACGTTCAGTCCGCTGAGGTTCTGGCGATTGGCGGGGTCGGTGTCCTGCACCGCCGTCGCGCCGAGCGATATACCCGGAAGGACTTCCAGGCGCGCATCGGCGCCGGCGACCGTATGCTTGGGGCCGCCCGAGTCCACCGAATAGCTGACCCGCACGAAGATCGGATTCAGGTCGGTGTCCACGCTCGGAACCGGAGTCTTGAGCAGAAGCTGACCGCTGAAAGGTTCGATTTCGTAGTCGGTGAACTGCGCCAGCGGTGTGTCATTGATGATGACTGATGCCTGGCTGCGGCTTCGCGTGAGGATGTCGACTTGCTGGCTGTTGACCACACCGTTGATGTTGAGCCGGAACGGCCCGGAAGTGCCATTGGCGCGGAATTCCTGCACCAGCTGTGTCGTCGCCGTGCGGCTTGCAAAACCTTCCACGGTCACAGCACCTTCCTGGTAACGGCCCTTGACACCGTTCAGGGCGCGCGCGTATTGCGTGAGCTGACGTGCGGCGTTGTCGCTCTGGGTTGAATAGTCGCCCAGCAGTGCGTAGTTGGTGCCGTTTTGCAGCATCACGTAGAGCTTGCCGGTGGACTGGGCGTCAAAGCCACGCGCCGACGAATCGCCATACACCGGGTAAAACTGGTTGGGCTGGATATCGCGGAACAGCGCCGTATCGGAAGGCTTGTCGGAATCGTAGGCCAGCGTCAGCAGTGAAGAACCGAGCACCTTGCCTTTGAGGAACAGCGCAGTCCGCGCAGCCGCTTCGCCCTTGCCACCCGCAAAGCTGCGCGACGTGCTCCGGATCTGCCGTTCAAAAACATCGCCGCTTTGCGCGGGTTGCAATGCGGAAGGATTGAGGCTGCGCAGGTTGAGCGTGCCCTCCACAATACCGGCCGCAATCATGGGCCGCAGGTTGGGCATGAACTCGATGGCCGCCACAGACTTGACGGTGCCGCTGGCAATACCAAGCTCCGCCTTTCCGGGCTGGGCGGGTGGCAACAACAAAAAGCGGCCCTCACCACCTTCAACAAAGACCTGCGTGCCGGGCTGGCGTGCATCCAGGTCGGGAGTCTGCCACTGGCCAAGGCTTGCCTGCAGCGTCACTTGGGTTCGCACGGCCACCGGCAGGCCTTGCGCATCGCGCAGCGAAATGGTGACAGGGACGGCAGTCGCACCGTCAGCAATCAGCTGCGCAGGCGCGCCAACTTCGATCTTTGCCAGGGCACCGGGAACCAGGATCGTGACTTGCGCCGTTCCGCGTGCATTGCCAAAACCGTCTACAGCGCGCACACCCAGCGTATTGCGGCCGGGCCGGAGGTCAACACCGATGTATTCCCAGGCGACGACGCGGTTCTTCTCAAGGCTGCTCTTCTTGCCTACCTGTGTGGCGGGTACCAGTTGCCCATTGAGGGTGACCTCAAACGTGGCGCCTAGCGGGCCTTTCACCCGGACGCGGGTCTGGGCTGAAGGCAACACCTGCTCGTTGACCAGCCCGACAAAACCAGTTTCACCATTGAGCTCCGGCAGGAGCTCTTCCAGTGGAACAACTGCCTGTAGCGATTCGGCACCGGAAACCGCCGAAGGTTGCGCGGCCTCCGACACAACCTCCAAAGGCGCGTAAATAGGTTTTGGCAACCCCTGGGCGTTAGGCGCATAAGGTCCGCCCGGATCGCCCACGGCGCCCAGGGTGCCCGGCAGCGGTGCCGCCGAACCTGCGGGGGTATTGTTTTTCTGTGCTCCGGGCAGACCGAGCGCGCCGCTGGAGGGAAGCGTCCGGCTGTCCACCGTCGCCGCGCCGCGGTTGGCCTGCAGCAACAGGCCTGCGGCCTGGGCGATCTCCGAAGAATTGCCTAACGCTTTGCGGCGCAGAGCGATCTGCTCCTGAATGGCGGCCGTGCACTCGGCGATGGCAAAGTCAGCTTTGTGGAGCTCGCCATTGGTCAGGTCCACAAAACGGCTGGCCGCATCAAGGGCATTTCGATTGTTGAGTACCAGGAGCGAAGCACCAGCAGGCAATGTGATGCTGTCGATCTTGGCGACATGGGTGCGTGGCTCCAGGCCGTAGAAACTGTATTTGCCTTCCTCGTCCGTCACGGCATAGGTGCCGTCTTCCAGATAAATCCGAACGCCCGGAATGCCTGGCTCACCCGCATCCTGCACACCATTGCGGCTGCAATCGGCAAACACCTTGCCGATCACATAGGCTTTGTTGGAAAACACACCACCGACGACCTGGACGCGAACGCTGGACCGGTTGGACCGCACCACGCCGCTGGCAGCCTGCGCCGTATTGATGCCGTCACCGCCCTGGCTGCCCACGCCGACGCGCACGCGGTAAGTCAGTGTCGGCTGCGAGCCAGAGGCGATGGCGCCCACCGCAAACTGGAGGCTGGGACCCGCACCGCCTGAAGGGTCTGCAACGGGCACGCCGTTGAGCCGTGCCGTGCCGCGCACATAGGCGAAGCCTGCAGGCAGGCTGTCGTTGACCACAACACCGGGGAGCGCCCCTGCGCTGACGTTGTTAAACTTGATCGAGTAGTCAACAAAGTCCCCGATTTCTGCTGTCTTCTTGTTGGCTGTTTTCTGGATAAACAGGCCACCCGCATTCGCACCCGGATCCAGGGGTACGTCGAAATGCACAGGCGCACCCGCCACGACGAAATTGCCCCCGTAAGAGCCCGGTGTATCGATCAGCCGACCCGCAGGCTGTATCCCGGCAGGAAGCAGCGATGGAAAGGTGAAGCCCGCCGGTTGGGTGATTACCAGCCGGTATGTGCTGTTGGCCACCAGCGGAAATTCATAAAACCCGTCGGCAGCTGTCACGACAACGCTGGGAGCCGGCGTTACCCCATCTATCTGGAACACGACGGCTGGCCCACCGGGAACCCCGCCATTGCCGGCACCGGTGACGTCGATCAGCGCTACCGTGGCGCCGGCAACAGGCTGGTTGGTGGATGAATTGAACACGATGCCGGAAGGATCCACCAGCAGYGTGGTCGTCGCCGAGACGGTGATGCCGCCGCAGGAGGAAATCGTGGCTGTCACCGTGTCGTTTCGCAGCACTTCCAGTATGCCGTCGCCGGAAGCCACGATGTGCGTCGCCGCATTGGCTGTGGGAACATTCGGCATGATGCGGAAGATGCCAGTGTTGGGGCCGGTTTCCACAGCCGTAAAGGTTTCCGAATCTCCCGTAAGCCGGCTCACCAGCGTGATGGGCACCGTACCTACTGTCGTGGAGTCAGCGTTGCACACAGCAGCATTGGCCTGCACAAACAGTGGATGGCCCGGCGTACCGAGGGCGGTCCGGTTGGCATAAGAGGCGTTGCTGTAGAAAAGGATGTCTGCCGCGTATGCCGGCAACGGCAACACCACCATATTGCTGGTGGTGGTCAACGGTGCAGCGGCGTCAGTCCAGTCCGCATAGGCCGTGCCCGACACATTGCCCGACGCGTTTGTGTTCACGCTGACATTAAATGTTCCCTGGAACAATCCGCCCTGAGGCAACGCGGCAATGCCCCAGGCAACGGCGTCCACCGTGGCACCACCGGGTATTGCCGTGACATAGCTGTTGGTCGCTCCGCCCAGCAGGTGGTACAGCGTCTGGGCACCGGGACTGGTAGACGGCAGGGCCGAGACAAAGGCCGTGTTGACCGGCACCGGGGCGCGCAGGATAAAAAGCGTCACTGGTGCGCCATTGACAAGCACATTCGCCGGGCTGGCCGCCATGTTTCCGTTGTTGATGGCCCTTGCGGTAAAGCTGAGAGCACCACCCTGAGTAGCGGTGGCCGACGAGGCTGAGTAGCTGACCTGGATTGCCGCACCATTGGTGAGATTGATCGTATCGGTGTTGGTCGCGCTGGCCCCCTGGACCTGGCTCAACGCACTCAGGGTAATCTGGGCCGTCTGGCCGGGCGTCGCGCCCGGCGGGATCTGGCCCGTGATCAGCAATCCGGCATTGGCGCCAACGGCAACCATCACAGGACTTCCGGCAGGAACCACGGGTTCACCCGCATCCACTAAACCGTTGCCATTGACGTCCAGCACCACCTGGAGATTGAGCGGTGTGAAGGCGCTGCCGCCGGACACACTGGCCGTGATCAGGTAGTTCGTGGTGCTGTTGCCGGTGTTGGCAAGGTTATGGTTGATCGTGAATGACGAACCTACGCCGATCAGCAGGTTCTGGCTGGATGCCAGCGTGAGCGCTTCAAGCGTCGCCACCGTGGTGTTCACGGTGTTGGAGTTGAGGTGAACCGTCAGGCCCGTCGCCGCGTCCACAAAAGTTGCTGTCGCCGTGTTGCTGATCACCGTCCCTGCCGGGGTCGGCGCTGCCTGTGCTGCTGCCCAGAAGAGCAGCAACATGCAGGAGATCAGCAGCTTGCGCAGCGGGCGAGGAAGCATGGTTGATGGGCTTGTTGTTCGGTTTTCGACAGGGCGTCGCTTTCCAAAGGGCACGCGGCCGTGCCCTTTGAAAAGCGGGGAAGCTTTCGCTTCCCGCGCTTGAGGTCAGTCCCGGGTTAGGGGTTGATGCGTACACCGAAAGTCACGACAGCCGACTGACCAGGGGTCAGGGTGCCGATCGTCGCGGTGACGGTGCCCGCTGCGCCTGCGGAGGGGCCGGTCACGGTACCTACCGTGCTTGCCGCAGCGCTGCTCAGAGTGGTGTAACTAGGCGTCGCGTCGGACACCACAACGGAGGTCGCATTCGCGGATCCGACGTTGGTTACGGTGATCTGGTACAGCACGCACTGGTTGGGACGGGCGCTGAGGGTAGCCGCCGCGTAGACCGTGCCGCCGTTGGCGCCAGCGCAAGCCGTGTCCAGGGATTGCGCCTTGGTCAGCGTCAGGTTGCCGGCGATCACAGTCGTACTGTCAACCGCAGTAGCCACGGCAGGAACTGTCGTCGCATAGCTGCCATTGGTGGTCGTGACCGTGATGGTCGTGGCGTCCACTGCACCGGGGGTTGCGCCGCTAGGAGCGATCACCTTGTTGAACACCGTGATCGATGCACCGGGAGCCAGACCCGCAGGCAGGACGCCCGCGGCATGCAGCGTGCTGCTGATCTGAGGGTCGGTCGCGTCGAGTACGCCGTTGGCGTTGGCATCGTAGTACAGCGCGGAAGTCCAGCCGGCCTGGTTGTCGGCGCCGGCCAGGGTCAGCGTACTGACCGTGCCGTTGCCTTCCAGCACGTTGCCGGTATTGGTCAAGGTGTGGCTGTAGACGTAGGAGCCGCCTGGATAGGTCTGGCCGGCGCCGTTGGGCGTGAGGGTCACCGAGCGCACGGCGTTCACGACCACCGCGTCATGCAGCGTGTCCGAAGCGTTCGACGTGGGCGACAGCGTACGGAAGTACAGCTGCGTGGTGCCCGCTGCAAAGCCGGCAGGCACACCCACCACCGCGCAGACGACAACGTTGCCGGCGGCGGCCACGGAACCCGTGTTGGTGATGGTCGCACCCGTGGTCGAGCAGTTTCCTGCGCCGCCGTCGGCGCGGAAGCTGACCGTCCAGCCAGCGGGCAACGTCACGCTGGCGAAGGTGTTCACCGTGCTGGCGCCCAGGTTGTAGCTGTCCGGCGAAGGGCCGGTGTTGTTGGCCACGATCGTGAAGACCGTCGAGGCGCCCGGGTTCAGCGTGTTGGTGACCTGCGCGGCACCTTCGCCGTTGGCGAACACGCCCACGCCGGGAACACCCACCGCGGTCGGCAGGTTATTGGTGGCATCAACCGCTGCGGCAGTCACGGCGGTCAGCTGGTCGTTGGTGGTAGCCGTCTTGGTCGGGTCAAACACCGAGGTGGCCGTCTTGACAATGATGAAAGGCGCACCTGTGTTGGTCGCGTTCGGCGGCAGCGTGGCCTTGAGGATCACGTTGTAGGTAGCGCCTGCGGCCAGCGGGCCGGTGTCAACCGTGCCGTCGCTATTCGTATCGACCAACGGCGTGACGCCGTCGCTCTTGTAAAGCTGGAAGGTCGTGCCGGCCGGGAAGTTGCCCGTGCTCAGCGTGATGTTGAAGGTGTCGGAGCCATTGCCGGTATTGGTCACCGTGTTGGTGAAGCTCACCGTCGAGCCAGGCGCGGCCGGGCCAGGCACCGTGGTGCCGGTCAGCGTCACGGCGGCGGTCTGCAGCACCGTGAACGGCACCGTGTTGGAGCCGCCCGTTACCGTGGTAGCGCCGTTGTTGTAAGACGTCGTGGCGGTGTTGTTGAGTACGCCGGGTGCAGTTCCCCCGGCCACGGTCACGCCGAAGCTGATGGTGCCAGATTGGCCAGCCGTCACCTGGTTGAGCGTGACCAGCAGGGTCTTGGTTCCCAGGGTGTAGCCCGAAGTCAGGGTGTTGGGTGCAGAACCACTGGAGGCACCAGCGTCGCTCAGCGCCGTGGCGCCCGTCACGCTCCAGCGTGCAGAACCCGCGGTATAGGTCAGGCCCGCCGGCAGAACGTCGGTGATCGCCACGGCGGTGGCCGTGCTGTTACCGGTGTTCGTGTAGGTCAGGGTGTAGGTGATGGCCGTCCCGGCCGAGCCGCTGGACACGCTTGCCGACTTGGTCAGCGTGACGACCGCGTTGGTCGTGGCCGTGGTCACGTCGGTGTTCGACTGGGTTTTCGTCGGGTCAAATACGCTGGTGCCGGTCACCGTGATGGTGTTGGTCTGTGCCGCCGTAGCCGTGCCCGGCAAGGTGGCGACCACGATGTACTTGAAGAGGCCGCCTGCGGCCAGCGCGCCCGTCGAAGTGATCGCCGGGCCCGTTGGTGTACCGCTGCCGTTGTCGGCAAAAATCTGGACGCTGGCCATCGAGAAGCCACCGGTATTGCTGGTGGTCAGGTTGAACGTGTCCGTGCCGTTACCCGTGTTGGTCAGGGTGTGCGGGTAGTACACCACGCTGCCGGGGGTCGCGTTCTGCGCGCCGTTGGCCGCCAGGGTCAAGCTTGCAATCTGCTGCACCGTGGTCTGCACCACGTTCGACGTGACCGTGCGGGTAATGCCGGATGCATCCGAGTACGTGGCCGAGGCCTGGTTGCTGATGGACGTGCCCGCCGGCGGTGGCGCGGCATGGGCCGCCAGGCCGGCCAGAGCCAGCATAAGCGCGACAAACAATCCCACAATCCAGTGGGTGAAAAAGTGCTGCAACCCTAAAGGCTGCGGACTCGAAGGATTGGCATACATGGCTTTTTCTCCTGGCTACTTAACAACGGTGAATCAACAAACAATTAACGGGGAACGGAAAGGCGAAATGCGCCGCCCGCATGGCGGGAGGCGCAGCTGCAAGGGAAGCTGGCCGTCATCACGGTTTGGCAGCCAGTGCGACTGCAGGTGAATCGATGCGCACACGCAGACTGACCACGGTGCTGGCGCCTGCGGCCAAGGTGCCGGTTTCCCAGCGCAAGGCGCGATAGTCAGACAGGGGAACGGGCTCTTTGCGCACGCTGCCGTCGGCCTGCTTGACCATGCGCGTCAGCGGCATGGGTGCAAAGATGCTTCCGTCCGTTGAGGCCAGAGCCTGTGCAGGTTCGGCACTTGCCGCGATAAAGGTGGTGCCGGGAGGCACCGGTATGGTTGCCAGAAGCTTGCCGGCTGCAGCGGTGCTGGTATTGCGGTAAGTAGCGCTGTACTGCAGGACATCCCCGGGTTTGCCGTCGCCGGCGGGCTTGAGCACGGGCTTGCCGCCCACCATCTCCACGCGCTGCGCCAGGAGCTGGGAAGACACCGGCGAGGCTTGGGCCAGCACAGCTTGGCCAAACACCAGTCCGGCGGCAAAAATACAAAGTTTCAGGGCAGATTTCATGGGTAACGTCCTTTCGTGACTCTCGGCAAATGGCTGGCTCGGAGGCAGATCCATGTAGGGCCGGCAACATATGCGCATCGATATGTATTTGAGACGTAACTTTATGTTACTTATCAACTTTTAGAGCCTCGATTACTTCACACGAACGCAATAGATGTGAATAAAAACAAAAATTTCGTGAGAAAAATCGCATAAACGTCCGTATTTAGTTGAATTTCAGTCTTCAATCGGAGTGATTGAAACAGTAAGTTACATATTAAAACATCGAAAATCCACCAAAAGATCCGAAGAAACTAATGGAAATTAGCTAAAACCGGGGCCTCAATTCAACAATTAGAGTTAACTCGTAACCAATAGAAACAACCATCAGATTACCGGCCAAGCCGAATGTCATTTTCGAAAGGGGACAGGTAGCCGGGCAGCGCCAACGGGAAGCCGGAGGATGAGGAAAACAAGGAGAAAAGAGGGGGAAGGGAGGAAAGGGCAACGCCCCAGGCGCAACAAGCCAGGCGAACTCCAACGCGGAGCATGGCGGGGCGGAAGACATAACCGCATAGTCGCGGCCGCTCGCCGCGGGCAGAGTGGCGAAAGACAAGCTGCCCGAACTCGGTGCCAAGCTCGCTCAAAACTCGCTTCTTCACGGCCCGCCCTGTTCTGTCAGGGCAAGCCGCGAAAGAAGGAGGAAAGTTACCTCACGGCATCACGCAAGCGCGCAAACACCTTCCAGAACGCAGCCTCCTGCGTGGTTGCAAAGTTGATGCGCATCAATGTGCTGGGTTTGCGCGCCGCGTGAAACAAGCCGCCAGGCGCAATCAGGTAGCCCTCGTCCAGCATGCGCTGGGACAACGCATCGGTGTCGACGCCCGTGTCCACCCAGCCGAACAGGCCGGCGGGCTCCGCAGCAAATGTGCAGCCGTGAGCCAGGGCCAATTTGACGCTGCGTGCACGCGCGCCRTCAAGCCGGGTGCGAATACGCTCGGCATGCCGGCGTAACTGGCCCTGATCTATGCACCAGGCCAGCGCCTTCTCCAGCAGGGCTGGCGTGGTTAGCGTGGCCAGCAGTTTGGTGTCCAGC
>NZ_JBFUAZ010000069.1:0-10927 GCF_056406035.1 Polaromonas sp. P1_E1_2
GACCTGGGCCATTGCGGTCACCAGCTATGCCTTTAACCTGAACCTGGGCTCGCTGGTCGGCGGGGTTGCGCTGCGGGCGCGGCTGTATGCGCGGGCGGGGCTGGACGAAGCCACCATTGCGCAGATCGTGGGCCTGAGCCTTGCGACCAACTGGCTGGGCTATGGGTTGGTGGCGGGGAGCCTCTTTGCCGCCGGCGCCATTGCGCCGCCCAGCCAGGCGCACATTGGCGCCGCGGCGCTGCGCCTGCTGGGCGTGGTGATGGTGCTGATTGCACTGGGCTACGTGGTGGCGTGCGCGTTGGCGCGCGGGCACGCGTGGCGGGTGCGCGGGCGGCGGCTGAATCTGCCTTCGGCGCAGCTGGCCCTGGTGCAGCTCGGAATTTCGGCCAGCAACTGGGCACTGATGGGCGCGGCCATGTATTTGCTGCTGGGCCAGCAAGTGCCCTACACCACGGTGCTGGGCGTGCTGATGGCGGCGTCCATCGTGGGGGTGATCATGCCGATCCCCGGCGGGCTGGGTGTGCTGGAGGCGGTCTACCTGGCGCTGCTGTCGGGCAGCGTGCGCCAGGGGGCACTGATGGGCGCGGTGCTGGCCTACCGCGCGCTTTACTACCTGTTGCCGCTGGCGGGCGGGCTGGTGCTGTATGCGCTGCTGGAGCGGTATGCGTCAACCCACGCTGAAGCCCATTAGCCGAGGTACCGCCTGGTGATCGACATGGCGAGCATGACGGTTGTTGCCTTCCCCTCGATTGCTATCAATAACGTAGCTGCTTGCGCCCGTTCATAAAGGGCTGCAGGCCAAAATGATGCCAAATCGGCCCGGCCAGGCACCACACGCACTACCTGAATATGCGGGAGCCGATCAGCACGCCCAGCTTCCGGTAGCTTTCCCACTGCGCTTCGTCAAAGAACTGGTCAAACGTGGTTTGCTGCGGGAACGACGGCTTTTTGGTCTGGTATTCAAACAGGTCAAGGGGCGCGCCCTTGATCAAACGCGGCTTGAGCACCAGCAAGATACTTTCAGAGGGCTTGCCCGGCTGGCTGCTGGCATAGCGCACGCGGTAGAGCAGCGCGCACTTTTCGTCGAGCGGCGCCAGCGGATCGGTTGCCGGGCGCAGTTCAGATTCGTCGCGGGCGAAATAAGGCGCCAGTGTGGCGGCATTGGGTGCAAGCCGGGGAACCGCGCTCGGCCCGACACATTCAAACTCGGCACCGAAATCAATGCGTGCCAGGCGCATCAGGTTGGCAAGGTCTTCAAAGCTGTAGTTCGGGTCTGCGCCGCAATCGCAGCAGACGATGAAATCCACCCGCCTGCGCAACAGCTCGAAGACACCGGTGTTCTCAAAGTGCCCGCCGTCGCTCAGGTACCAGTGCGAGCCGTCCGTGCCCAGGAAGCGGGCCCGCAATTCGCACTGCAGATAGCTCTGGTTGCGCCATAGAAAAAAAGGTGTTTTGGTGTCCTTTTTGCCGGAGTCCCACCACCAGCCCAGGCGTATGTTGGTGATGGTGAAAAGCATGGCCTGCCCCAGCGAGGTGCCGCGGCCCAGCCCTGTCGAAAATGCCGCGCCCGACACGCCCACCCATTGGCCGATGGACAGCTCGGGCGGCGCCCGCCTGGCGGCTTTGGCCTGCGTGCCTGCAAAATTGCCGGTCTTTGCATTCCAGAGCCGGCCGTCCACGGTGATGCCCGCGGGTGTGACTGCCAGCGGCAGGCCCTGCCTGTCCCGCTGGGTGAGCTGGTCGCCGGTGCCCGTGGTGGCATTGATGGTCACGTTGATGAGGTGGGCCGGGCCCAGGTGGTCGTTGCGGTAGTAGGCCTCGCGCGTGAAGTCGTCGCTTGCATCGGCTTCGGTCACGTCCATCTTGGGCCGTTCCGATTCAAACCGTGCCTTGTTGGACGCCCCCAGGTAGGCACGCGTGAGGCGCGCACCGTACATCACCTGCAGGCTCGACAAATTGATGAACCCCAGAAAGTAGCCCGCTACCGCCACAGCCAGGAGGCAAAAAACAATGGAGATGACGGGGTAGAAGTATTGCCAGACCCATGATGAGTCCGCGCCAAAACGGACCGTGGTGAACATGGATTCGATCATCAGCTGCCCAAGCCCCGGCAGCGGCGGCTGCATGCCAAACAGCAGGGCCGCGGCCGCGCAGTTCCAGGCCACGGCCAGCAGCAGGGCCAGCGCCAACCCGACGGCGCCAAGCAGGGTGTTGAGCGGCAGCCTGCTGAGCAAACCGTCTTTTCCGGGCTGGGCCAGCACCGGCGCAAACTGCTTCACGGCCGCCACCAGGGCTGCGACCACGCCGGCCACGCTGAAAACAGTGAGCGGTGTTGACTGGCTTGTCGCCAGCCAGAGATACAGCGTTTGCCCCGCGGTTTCAATCAGCGCCAGCACGGCAATGATGAATGAGTACGTCAATACCCGCGAAAGCCACCGTGTGATGCGGTTGCGAAACAGCCCGGGTGATTGCTGCGGAAGGTACTTCGCCACAAAGAACACGCCCAAAGAAAAAGCCAGGATGACATCGATCAGCACCAGCAGCAAAACGGGCACCGGAACAGCCTCAAGCAGTGACCCGGCGCCGGCGGCCGGCGGCGCTACCCGGCTCCAGAAGACACAGGCAGCCAGCACACCCGCGGCCAGCAAGCCGGCGGCCGCAAGCGCTGGGGCGGGGATGGCCGGCAGCGGCGCTTTCCTTGCGCCGGCTGTACCGGCGCCGGAAGGCGAGGTGTCCTGGTCGAGCCAGTAGGCCGCGCCGCACGGTATGACCGCAAGCACGAGCCAGATGCCCAGCACCCCAAACCACGGGCTGAACCAGATGTCTCCACCCTTCAGCGGAGGCCTGGGCTGCATCATGGATTCCAGCGTAAGCCCCAGCGCATGAAACCCCTCCCAGGGAATCTGCAGGCTGCCGTAACGCAGGGCAAACATCAAAAGGAAGATGGTCAGCAAGGTCACGCCGATCACGTAATGCACCGCGCACAGGTTGCGGATGGCAATGGCGATGTCGTAGAGAAAGTCACCGGTGTTGTTCGGTGCCAGGTAACGCCCGTTTTCACGCAGCCAGCGCAAGGGGCGGTCGGGCATCTGGGTGAGCGCGGTCTGGACCTTGCTCAGCCTGCCGGGTGGGTCGGTCGCGAGTGCTTCGTAGGCCTCGGTGGCCAGCACTTCGGGCGCGGGCGGCGCAGGAGGTGTATGGGGCGCCGCAGGCGTGAGGGGATCGCGGGGGCGAAACAGGGCCGAGAAAAAACTGCCGGTGTACCCGCCCCCGCTGACGGTGGAGAGAAAGTCAAAACGGGCAAGCAGTGGCCAGGGCTTTTGCCGGTCTTTGGGGCTGCTTTCGGGCCCGCTTTCTCCCGGGAGGTTGAACCCGGCTTTTGCCAATGCCTGCAACACGCCAAGGCAAAAGGTGGCGCTGCGAATGCCGCCGCCCGACAAGGCCAGGCCCCACAACTCCTGGGGCGCCGTGCCGCTGGCATAAATAAAACTCCGCCGGAAATCGATGGCCTTGCGCTCTTCTTCTTGCGCCCCCTCCTGCGCCTGTACCTGCGCCTGTTCCGGTGTGACGGGGTTTCCAGTGCCTGGCTCGGTCATATCTCGCCTCCTTGGGCAAACAACACAGCTACCGCATGGGCTTTGAAGACGGCTGCTGCGTTGCCATGAAACGCGACGCCCTGCAAAGACTCAGGCGAGCTTAGGCAGGCGGTGCGGGAAAGACAAGGCTCTTATTCCCACAAATCGTATCGAAGCAACGCGCAGGCGGCGGCGCCAGCGAAACCTGACAGCTTCATCACCCGAACTGCTATCAATAACATAGCTGATCGCGCCCAAACATAAAGGGCTGCAGGCCAAAATGATGCGTAAATAATTGCTGTGGAGGCCGCTGGAATGCGTGGGCGCCCCTGCCCCGCGCAGCTTCATGTCCAATACAGGCATGGAACCGACGAACGACACACCCCAAACCGACCAGCGCCTGACGGCGCTGGAGATCAAGGCCAGCTTTACCGAAGACCTGCTGGACCAGCTCGACAAGGTCATCGTGCGGCAGCAGCAGCAAATTGATGCGCTGGTGCGCGAGGTGGCAGAACTGAAAGCCGGCCCGGTGCGCGACGGCGACGTGACGGTGGGCCGCAGCCTGCGCGACGAGCTGCCGCCGCACTTCTAGGCCCACGCGCTGCTCAAGCGCCCAGATGGGCGGCGAGCTGGTCGAGGGTGCCGCCGTAGCCTTGCGTGAGCGACGGCTTGAGCTCTTCGAAATACTGGCGTTCAGCCGCAAGCTCACCAAAGGGTCGCGCGCGCAATGACACGACGGTGCTTCCGTTTTTCTCGGCGAAGGTCACGGTGTTCTCAATTTCCAGGGGGCAGGCTTCGCTGAATGGCGCGCGCGCAATGCCGCAGTGTTCGTTGGCAAACGAGTTCAGCCACACGATGCGTTCACCCGCGGCGATTTCACGGTAATTGAACCGGCCCCACATCGTGGGTGCGCCCGGAAACTTCATGGCGTAGTGAAAAAACCCGCCGGGCCTGAACTCGAAACGCAGCAGGTCGATGGAGCAGCCCTTGGGCCCCCACCATTGCTGGATGCTGCCGGCCTCGCTCCACGCTTTCCATACGCGCTCACGCGGGGCCTTGAACACGCGGTCGATCAGGAACGGGGAAGCCATGGCTGCCTTGACGTCATTTGCGGGCATGTTTCTTTCCTTTTTTGGGGGTTGACTGAGTTGACTGGGCTGATGACGTGGATGTGTCCGGCTGCAAAAACGCATCGAGCCTGTCGAAGCTGTCTTCCCAGACATTGCGGTACAGCGCCATCCAGCTGGCGACTTCTTTCAGGGGTGCGGCCTCCAGGCGGCACGGCCTGGTTTGCGCCGCTCGTCCGCGAGAGATCAAGCCTGCCCGCTCCAGCACCTTCAGGTGTTTCGAAATGGAAGGCTGCGTCATGTCGAAGGGTGCCGCAAGTTCATTGACCGTGGCTTCGCCGGAAGCAAGCCGGGCGACGATGGCGCGGCGGGTCGGGTCCGCGAGGGCGGCGAACGCCTTGTTGAGGGTGTCTGGGGTCATTACATGGCCAATCGTTTATATAGCTGTTTGGCTATATTAAGGCGATCAAAAGAGGATGTCAACGGCTTGCGGCTTGGGCTCAACTACCAGAGGTTCTTGCCGTCGATCACCGTCACAGGTGCTTCGGCCGCGTCAAACCCGTCAAAGAGGCGGGCATTGACGCCGATGCGGCGGGTGGTGCCGTCCCAGCTGCCGTCCATCTCGAATGCGGGGCTGTCTGAATAGGTGGACACGCCGCATTCGGCGCAGAAGTGGTGGTCTACCAGCTTGGTCTGCCAGCGGTAGATGGCGTCGCCATCCGTGGGCGTGGTGACATGGAACTGCCCGGGTGTGTAGTACGCCAGCAGCGCACCGCGCCTGGCGCAAAACGAGCAGGTGCAGCGCGTCAGCTGCGCGGGGATTTCGCCGTCAATGCGAAAGGCGTTTTTGCCGCAATGGCAGCTTCCTGTGATCGTCATGCGCCACCTCCTCGGACTGTTGCATCGCCGTCTTCACCTTCCCCGTATTCGTCGTCTTCTTCATCCGTTTCATCTTCTTCATCTTCATCGGCCACGACGCCGGCAATTTCCTCTGCTCCGCCTGCGGCCAAGATGCCTTCGCCCTCTTCATCTTCTGCTTCCGGGTCTTCATCGCCGACGACTTCCCCTTCTTCCAGGAAGTCGGCCTCGTCCATTGTCCGGTCAGGCAGGATGTCGGCATCAGGCCGCTCATCGCCGATGACACCGGCACGCTCGCCGGTGCCGGCAGCGTCGCTGTCGCTGGCCAGCTCTTCGTCGCTGTAGGCACCTAGCGTGTCGCTGCCGGTGTCTGAACTGTCGCCCGGGCCGAGCGACTGTGTGTCTTTTCCGCGCATCCACTGTTCGGGCGGAATGCTGCCACCCGCAATGCTGCTTTTTGCCATGCTGTGCCTTCTTTCATGCTTGTACCGGCGCGAACCACGCGCAATGACGATGGGAAAGGCGCCAACCGCCGCCCCTTGAGATGGCGCTATTTTTTACCCAGGTACTGGCGCACGGCGGAGGCTGAATTGCCGACAGCCTTGACGGCGTCGCRCAGTTGCTGCTCGGTGCAACCCAGGGTTTTGGTCCAGTCGCGAACCTCATAGTCCTGCCCCAAGGCGATGAACCTGCGGTCCGCGCCGGTTTTGGTTGTGTCATCAGCCATGATGCATCTCCTAGGGAAAAAACGAATGCTAGGACAAAATGTCTGGGGTACCCTGTAGGACAAAACCCGTCACGCAGGCAGTCCACTTTCTGACACCGGCTGACATCTCCAGCTCCAGGTGCACGCCATGTCACTTCCACCGGATTTCAAGCCTTCAGACTTTTCCATCGGCTCCATCAGCGACCGCCAGCTCGTGAACCTGGCCAAGCTGGCCGGTGCCATGACGGAAGGCGACGCGCTGACGCCGGAGCTGCAGGAGTTCACCCTGCTGATCATGGAAAAGTGCGCCGACATCGGCGACAAGTACAAAAGCCAGAAACACGGGCGCACCGCCGGCGACGAGATTCGCGCCCTGTTCGGGGTTTACTGACCACTCTGTGGGCGGCAGACCCACGCCGCCGTCCCTGTCAATTCGCTACCAAATTAATAGCTGCTTGCGCTTATTCCTATTGGGCTGAAGGCCAGTTTGATGCATAAACCAGCCGTGGCTAGCCGCCGGCTTCCGTCGCCGGGTGCGCACCCGGCACTGCAGCGCCCGTGCGAAGCAGCACGGCAGCCAGCAAGGCTGCACATGCCGCAAACACCGCACCGATGACAAACGCCAGCTGGTAGCCGCCATTGAGCGCCACCACGGCATCGGCACCCGCACCGGCCAGCGAACCGGTGCGCGCCGCCGCCAGGCTGGCCAGCACCGCCAACCCCAACGCGCCGCCCATCATGAAGGAGGTATTGACCACGCCCGAGGCAATACCGGACTCGGCTGGGTCCACGTCGCTCATGGCGGCCAGCAACACCGGGTTGAAGGCCATGCCGGCCCCCAGCCCCAGCAGCAGCATGCCGGGCAACACGTCGAGCACAAAGCCGCCGCCCACCGGCGCACGCGCGAACAAGGCCAGGCCCAGGGCGGCCAGCAGCAGGCCGGCAGACAGCGGTGCGCGTATGCCGAAACGCATGACGATTTTGGCCGACAGGCCGAGCGAGAACGCGGCCATGATCAGGTTGGCGGGCAAAAAGCCCAGGCCGACCTGCAGGGCGCTGTAGCCCAGCACCAGTTGCATATACAACGCCGAAATAAAGAACCAGGCAAACATGGCCGCGGCCCACAGTACGCCGACCACGTTGGCGGTAGCGACGTTGCGCAGGCGGAAAAGGCCCAGCGGGACCAGCGGTGTCGTGACCTTGGCTTCGATGGCCAGGAAGATCGCCATCAGCACTGCGGCAACACCCAGCAAACCGAGTGTCTGGCCTGACAGCCAACCGGCTTCGTTGCCGTTGACGATGCCGTAGACCGCCAGCATCAGCGCGGTGGTGACGGTGACGGCGCCCCACACGTCAAGCCGCGCGCCGGTGGCCTGCCCCTTGCCGCCGGGCAGCAGGAACAGGCACAGCGCAAACACGGCGCCGCCTATGGGCAGGTTGACCAAAAAGATCCAGTGCCAGTTAAGCGAATCGGTCAGCACGCCGCCCAGCAGCACACCGATGCTGCCGCCGCCGGCACAGACAAAGCCGTAGACACCCATGGCTTTGGCGCGCTCGGCCGGTTCGGTGAAGAGGTTCATGATGAGCGACAGCGAAATCGCCGACACCACCGCGCCGCCCAGGCCCTGCACCGCACGGGCCACCACCAGCAGCACCTGCGAATTGGCCAGGCCGCAGGCCAGCGAGGCCACGGTGAACAGCGTGAGCCCCGCCAGGAACAACCTGCGCTGGCCATACAGATCGCCCAGCCGGCCGCCCAGCAGCAAAAAACCGCCGAAGGTCAGCATATAGGCGTTCACCACCCAGACGAGCGAGGTCTCGGTAAAGCCGAGGTCTGTGCGGATGGATGGCAGCGCCACATTCACGATGGTGGTGTCGAGCACGATCATCAGCACGCCCAGGCAGAGCACCACCAGTGCCCACCAGCGCTTTCGGGTTTCCATGTTGTGTGTCATCTGCAGTTTCTCCCCGGTTCAATGAAGGTCGATCGGCGTCATCAGCGGAATCAATTCATGAGGCTCGTCTGGTTCGCAAACCCGGATGCTATCAAATCAATAGCTGGTTGCGCGCGTTCATATTGCTCTGGAGATCATTTTTATGATGAACACGCCGCAGGAGCGGTGCGGGGTGCCTGTGTCCTACAAGCGCAGCCGGATTTGGCGGATAGAARCCGGGCATCCGGCTGGCTAATTTAGCGGTCAGGAAACGGGAGCACCGTGGCCCTCCCGGCACCCTGGCATAGCCCCGGCATGGCGGAAAGCAGGCGCCGGCTGGATCAGCGGTTGAGAATATGCAGGATGTTGCCGTCCGGGTCCTTGAACCAGGCGCCTTTGAAGTCGCCCGCGACATGCGCATCGCCTTGCCGCGTCATGCCGGGCATGTCGTAGTGTTCAAACACCACGCCTTTGGCCTTGAGCGCCTTCAGGATGTTGTCGAATTCGTCGCCCACGCCCCACGTGGCGGATGTGGCCTTGTTGGTGCCGGCGAAAGACGAGACATACACCACCACGGTGGCGGTGCCGCTCTGGTAGGTGAGCACGCCCTCTTCGGCGGTGTCCAGCGGCGTGAGGCCGAGCGTGCTTCCATAAAATTTCTTCGCCGCCGCAAGGTCCCTGACGGCGATGGTGGCCATGGCGTTTCGGTTGGCAAGCATGATTGGATGATGGCTCCTTTCAGTTGCCATGTTTGTGGCGGCGCCGGGGCATGTCAACCCTGGCCCAGCGGGAAAAATGTGTCCTTGTGTACGTGCACCGGACTCCGCATGCAAAGAAATGTATCCACGCTCCGCCGGCAGGTAAACCGGCGCAACACCCTGCAAGAACACTGGTATTGGGTACGGGGATAGCATCCAATGGTGACTGACCACACTCCCTTAGGAAGCCCATGCACGCGACAACCAACACCCCCACCAATACGCCTTCCAGCCTGAACCACCACCGCATCTGGATGCCGGTCTCCTTGCTGGCCCTGGCCACCGCGGCAGCCTTGCTGGCCGCGCAGGCACAAGCCCAGACCGCTGAGCCGGCCATGGCAGCGCCCGCTCCCGCCGCCGCGCCCGCTTCCACGCCGGCGCCGACAACAGTCACCTATTACGAGCCCAAAGACCTGGAGCGCGCCTTCAAGTTCATGGACAAAACCGGCGATGGGAAGGTCAGCCGCGACGAGGCATCGAACTTTCGAGGCGTCTCCAGGCATTTTGACGAGGCCGACGTCAACAAGGACGGTTTTCTCTCGCGTGAGGAATTCGACAACGCAATGAACCGCAGCAAGGCGCGTTGAACCAGTTGAACATGCACATCGAAGTGTGATGCAAAGGCAGCGAGCCGTCTTCCTGGAGAAGATCAGGCCGACTCATCGGCATGATGAGTGACGTTCCTGGCCCAAAGCGAGAGCGGCCTGAACTTCGAGAAAAGCCAGAGGCCGAAAACACAGGCGGTACCAAGAGCGGCCGTGAGAAACCCCGTCATCAGAATGCCTACGACGGGCCCAAGCACGAAGCCCATCACTCCGTATACCTGCCGGCCGTTCCACTGCACCGTGTTGAAACCGAATCCAGCGAGAACGCCAAACACCACACAGAGGGGCAACAAGGAGAAAACCAGGCCGATGAAGACCAATTTGTAGACGGAGCCCACATACAGACGGGTTAGCGAAATTCGTGTGAACAAGGGAGCTCCTTTTTTTTAAAAGCGCAGCGTTTGACAAAGATGAAGACCGGCAACCGGCGAGGCCCACCATGGGGTCAGCCGCCTCACAGGGAGCATCGGACGCCCACCACGATATTGACGCGGCCGGGCTCCCAATCCGTCTCGCGCCAGCGGTACACACCGGGCGCCACGACCGTGAGTTCCCACTCGAGTGGCCGGCCGGATTCCTTGAGACGCTTCTCCCCCTCGTATTGAATCACCAGGGTAGTTGGGCCCGCAGACAACACTGTGGCGCGTGAGCCTTCGGTTTCCCCGAGCGCTGTCTTCCATTTGCGATCGTATGTGATGTCCAGAACCGTTCCATCCCGGCTGAGCTGCATGCGCATTTTGAGGTTGCCGGGCGCGCACGCGGGCTCGGTGTTGTAGCTCTCGGCCCAAAGGCCCGCGAGCTGGTTCGAATCAAAGGGAAAAGACGCGGGGTTGGCCGCGGCGTGTGTCACGCTCGACAACAGCAAGGCAAGGACAGAAACAAAAATTTTGAACATGGGTAACACGCAAAGGGTTGGATTTAGTGGATGAGCGACCGTTGCAAATATCGCACATTCTCATAAAAAGCCGCGCCCGCCCGGCGGATTCCACCAACGAGATGACCCATGAACGCTATTTCTTCCGGTAAACATACCAGGCCGCGAAGGCGGTGAAAACGCCAATGATCCCCACGATCACCATGAAGCCGTGAGGATGTTCTGCCAGGGGGATGCCGCCCACATTCATCCCCAGCAGGCCCGCAACAATGTTGATGGGCAGCGCCAGTACGGTGACCATCGTCAGGATGAAGACGCTGCGGTTGGTCTCCTCGCTGACCTGTGCGGCAATTTCTTCTTGCAGGAGCTTGATGCGCTCCTTCAGCTCGGACATGTCCCGGATGGTCAATGAGAATTCTTCCGTCGCCTGGCGGAGCTCCTCCAGGTCGTGCTCGCTGACCCATGGCGGCGGCAACCGCAGCAGGCGGAAAAGCGCACCGGGCTCCGGCGCGAGCAGCCTCTGCAGCCGCACCAGCACCCGACGCAGCTT
>NZ_JBFUAZ010000070.1:0-10863 GCF_056406035.1 Polaromonas sp. P1_E1_2
GTCTCAGATTAATTACTGTTAAACAATAATTAATAGTCATAAAACAGAAATTTTCTTCCCCTCCAACCAACCGGCAATGACACCTGTGAAGCCGCCACTCAAGGGTTTGAGGTAAATTGACCCCACAACCGCCCGGTGCCCGACGCTTTGCGGCCCCCACCCGTTCACAGTGACCTCCATGCCGCCCTCACCCTCCAAACCCAACCCCGCCAAAGCGCTCCAGCCGATGCAGTCACTCAAGGGCGTGCGCGTGCTGAGCCTGGCGCTCAACCTGCCGGGCCCGGCCGCCCTGATGCGCTGCCGCGAGATGGGCGCCCGCTGCATGAAGCTGGAACCTCCGCCGCACGAAGGCGCGCCGGCCGGCGCATCGGGTGACCCGATGAAGCTCTACAACCCCACCGCCTATGCAACCCTGCATGCGGGTGTGCGCATCGCCACAGCCGACCTGAAAACCGAACGCGGCCAGACACTGCTGCACCGCGAACTGGCCCAAACCGATGTGCTGCTCACGTCGTTCAGGCCGGCGGCGCTGGCCAAGCTGGGGCTGACATGGAAAGCACTGCACAAACAGCACCCGCACCTGAGCCAGGTCGCCATCGTCGGCAGTCCGGGGGAACGGGCTGACGAGCCGGGCCACGACCTCACCTACCTCGCGCAGAACGACCTGATCACCGGTGTGGACCTGCCCGCCACGCTGTACGCCGACATGGGCGGCTCACTGATGGCCGGCGCAGCCGTGCTGCAGGCCGTGATGCACCAGCGGGCGAAGGGCAAAGGTGTTTTTCTGGAAGTGGCCCTTTCCGGCGCAGCGGCTTACCTGGCCCTGCCCCGCGCCTGGGGACTGACCCAGCCCGGCGCGGCAGTGGGCGGCGGACATGCGGGCTACCGCGTTTACCGCTGCAAGGACGGGCGCGTGGCACTCGCCGCGCTGGAGCCGCACTTTGCCGCGAGCCTGTGCGCGGCGGCTGGTATGGCGGCCTCCAGCATGAAGGCCATGTTTGCGCCCGCCATGCATGCGGCTATTGAGGCCTGGCTTCTGGGCAAGACGCGCAAGGAGCTGGACAAGCTGGCGCAGGACCAGGACATCCCACTGCATTCGCTATCAAATTAGGAGCTTCTTGCGCTTGTCCTTATTGATCAAACGGCCGATTTGATGCACGAACCGGATGCGCCGGTACCCTCGCGCATCAACATAGGGTGGAGGCTGCCGGCCGCCTTTGCCAGCGCTGCCCCAGCAACACCTGCCTGACGAAACCGTACAGGGCCCACAACAGCAGCAAGGGGATCACCAGCGTCTGCAGCACAAAAATCACAATGAGCCGGACGATGTGTTCGGTGGCCTGCTCGGCCGCCCGCTTAAGGTTCTCGAAGTGTTTTGTCACATCGCCGTTTTTTGCCAGCCAGTCTTTCAGGCTGTCCACCAGGCCGCGGTTGTCGGGTGCTGCGGCAGCCGGCGAATTGAGCTGGCTGGCCTTGCCGGTGGCGCTGTCGATCAATTGCTGGCTGGCGGCGTAGTCGGCCGCGAGGAATTTTTGCCACAGTATGTCGGTGCCCAGCGTGACCACCGGAACCGCAAAGCGCAGCATCAGCAGGATCACCAGCAGCCTTGACAGCCACAAAGGCACGTGCGGCCTGCGCAGGTAACACCACCACCAGCCCAGCACCGTGGCACTCAGCGCCAGCGATACCGGCCAGTAGCTGCCGATGCTGATCAAGGCTTTTTGAACGCCGAACGCGACACTGGCCGCCAGCATCAAATGCGAAAACTGCTCCACCAGGTCGTTGACCGGATCCAGGATTTGCCCCGGCGCAAACGTGACACCCACGCCGAAAGGCTGCACCGAAGCTTCGGTCCCCTGCGCCACCGAAATCACGCCGTTGAGCAGCCTGGCCGTGGCAAAACTCAGCAGCGCCCTTTTCAGGCCGGCATCCACCTGCCGCATGGCGGGGGCATCCAGCGGCGCCAGCCATGCGCAGGCCAGCACGGCGGCCATGGTGAAAGCGGCAAGTGCTTTGCGGGCAATGTCCATGGTGTCTCCAGAAGGTGTGAATGAAGCCAGGGCCAGTGGAAGGTCTGAGGCCTGGCGGCTTGCCTCCACTTATCTTGCCAGAGAACCCCATCACATGCGGCCATAACTACCCTCTCCTGCTGATCGCAAGGAATCCATGACGGTGAAGCGGCGTCATGCACCGGTCTTCACGCGGACAGCTCCATCAGGCCGCAGGTATTCACGCACCATCGCACGCGCCCGGTGAATGCGGCTTTTGGTGGCTTCGCGGGTGAGCTGCAGGCGCTGCGCTATTTCGGTGATGGTGAGCTGCTCCATGTCGCGCAGCAAAACCACCTCGCGGTACATCAGCGGCAGGGACTCCAGCGCACGGACCAGGTCGATGCGCAGTTCGTCCTGCGGCATCTGCGCAAAGTACTGGTCCTTGTCGTAGTCGGTAAGCGCCTGGGTGCCGCGCATCAGCGCAAGCGCCGGCAGCATGCACAGCCGCGCGATGATCTTGAACATCCAGCCGCCCAGGGCTGCGGCGTCGCGCACGGTGCCGACGCGGCGGTAGATGATGATGAGCGCCTCCTGCACCACGTCTTCGATGGCCGAGCCGCGGTGGCATTGGTAGCGGGCGTAACGGCGGGCATCGGGCTGCAGCTGCCGCAGCAGCGAAGCCAGCGCGGCCGGGTCACCGGCCTGCGCTGCGGCAAAAAGCGCCGTTTCAATGGCCATCACCAAGGGCCCGGCTTTTCCAGCTTGCGGCCCACCATGGCGCAAGCCGGGCAAAAACCCAACAGCCCTGTCAGCACTGCGACCACGCCGGCGCAGGCCGCGAGCAAACCAAGCGGCGTCACACCCAGCACCAGCAGGCCGCAAACGACCATCAAGGCGCCGGACACACCACGCGCCCACCGCTCTTTGGGCCCCACATTTTTGCGATAGAACATGAACTTTCCTTTAGCTGCCGTCAAAACCGCGGCATCGCTGCAAGGAGAGGTCATGCGGGCAAAAGGATTCACGTTGGGGAAAATATTGTTGAAATATTTGCTGGAATATCGTTCGCATGAAGAACCGGCCAAGCTTAGCCGGGCATGCCGGAGCTGCCGGGCTACTAATTCGCGCATTCCGGGGCTATCAATTCGATAGCTGCTCGCGCATGTTCCTATTGGGTCAGAAGCCAATTTCGTCATAAAAAAGGCTCCATCGGAGCCTTTTTACCTCGAAATGCCTGCGTTGGCAGCGCCTAGCGGCCCTTGCGGCCACCGGGCTTGCCACCGGCGCCCTGCGCCAGCGGCGGCAGGCCGGTGTGGCGCGTCAAGAGGCGCCCCTTGACCACCGGCGAAGCTTTCACCGTGGCGGCAGTGCCGGTCGAGTTCTTGCGCCGCGCGCTGGTGTAGCTGCCGTCGGTCATCGGCTGGAAGGTCGGAATCAGGTGGTGCTTGCCGTTACCGATCAGATCCGCCCGGCCCATGGCCTTGAGCGCTTCGCGCAGCACCGGCCAGTTGTTCGGGTCGTGGTAGCGCAAAAAGGCCTTGTGCAGCCGGCGGCGGCGCTCGCCGCGCACGATGTCCACCGTCTCGCTGTCGCGCGTGATCTTGCGCAGCGGGTTCTTGTTGGTGTGGTACATCGTCGTGGCCGTGGCCATCGGGCTTGGGTAAAACGTCTGCACCTGGTCGGCGCGGAAGCCGTTTTTCTTGAGCCAGACCGCCAGGTTCATCATGTCTTCGTCGCTGGTGCCCGGGTGGGCGGCGATGAAGTACGGAATCAGGAACTGCTTCTTGCCGGCTTCCAGCGAATACTTGTCGAACATCTGCTTGAACTTGTCATAGCTGCCGATGCCGGGCTTCATCATCTTGGTGAGCGGGCCCTGCTCGGTGTGCTCGGGCGCGATCTTGAGGTAGCCGCCCACGTGATGGCTGACGAGCTCCTTCACGTACTCGGGGCTTTGCACGGCCAGGTCGTAGCGCAGGCCCGAGCTGATGAGAATCTTCTTCACGCCCTTCAAGGCCCGCGCGCGGCGGTACATCTTGATGAGCGGGTTGTGGTCGGTGTTGAGGTTGGAGCAGATGCCCGGGTACACGCAGCTTGGCTTGCGGCAGGCAGCCTCGATTTCGGGCGACTTGCAGCCGATGCGGTACATGTTGGCAGTCGGCCCGCCCAGGTCGGAGATCGCGCCGGTAAAGCCCTTGACGGTGTCCCGGATGGCCTCGATCTCACGGATCACCGAATCTTCAGAGCGGCTCTGGATGATGCGGCCTTCGTGCTCGGTGATGGAGCAGAAGGTGCAGCCGCCGAAGCAGCCGCGCATGATGTTCACGCTGAAGCGGATCATCTCCCAAGCCGGGATCTTGGTGGCGCCGTCATGGCCGCCGTTTTCGTCGGCGTAGCGCGGGTGCGGTGAGCGCGCGTAGGGCAAGTCGAAGACGTAGTCCATCTCGGCCGTGGTCAGCGGGATGGGCGGCGGCGTGATCCACACGTCGCGCGCCGTGGCGCCCTCGCCGTGGGCCTGCACCAGGGCGCGGGCGTTGCCGGGATTGGTTTCGAGGTGCAGCACGCGGTTGGCGTGGGCGTACAGCACTGCGTCGCTCTTGACCTGCTCGTAAGACGGCAAGCGGATCACGGAGCGGTCGCGCGGCGGAACCTTGATCTTGCCTTGCGCGGTGTGCACCGTGGACGGCAGGTTGGGGTTGGCGACGAAAGTCAGCGGCTTGATGGCCGGGTTGGCTGCAGCGGCAGGCTTGGCTGCCTTGGCGACTACAGGCGAGCCTTTCGCTTCTGCCTCAACCGCCACTTCAGCGGCTTCATCTTCCCGCGCGCAAGTAGCGCCCTGCTCGCGCGCCTGGTCGGAAATCATCAAATACGGGTTGACATGCGCTTCGACCCGGCCCGGTGCATCCACGCTGGTGGAATCGATTTCAAACCAGCCGTTGGCGGTTTCGTCGCCGCTGCGGCGGATGAAGGCCGTGCCGCGAACGTCGGTGATGCTGGCGACTGGCTCTTTGGCGGCCAGGCGGTGGGCGATTTCGACAATCGCGCGTTCGGCATTGCCGTACAGCAGCAGGTCGCATTTCGCATCGACCACCACGCTGCGGCGAACTTTGTCGGACCAGTAGTCGTAATGCGCGATGCGTCGCAAGGACCCTTCAATACCGCCCAGGATGATGGGCACGTCTTTGTAGGCTTCGCGGCAGCGCTGCGAATACACCAGGGCCGCTCGGTCGGGGCGCTTGCCGCCGATGTCGCCGGGCGTATAGGCATCGTCGCTGCGGATCTTGTGGTCCGCCGTGTAGCGGTTGATCATCGAGTCCATGTTGCCGGCAGTCACGCCGAAGAACAGGTTGGGCTTGCCCAGCACGCGGAAAGGTTCGGCGCTTTGCCAGTCGGGCTGGGCGATGATGCCGACGCGAAAGCCTTGCGCCTCCAGCATGCGGCCAATGACGGCCATACCGAAGCTCGGGTGGTCTACATAGGCGTCGCCGGTGACGATGATGATGTCGCAGCTGTCCCAGCCGAGCGCGTCCATTTCGGCCCGCGTGGTGGGCAGAAATTTGGCCGTACCAAAGCGGGCCGCCCAGTACTTGCGGTAACTGGTGAGCGGCTTGGCGGCGCGCGTAAAAAAGGAGACGTCGACAGGGGCGTTCATGGACTTGAGGTAACCCTCTTGGGTAACCCTCCATTGTAAGGTTTACCCTGAGTTTTGCCTCTTTATTCGGCATTTAAGCCCTACAAACACCTGTCCATGCGCTATTGGCATGTTTAAAGTGGCCTCATGACCACGAATGGCCACGAATTACCCCGCATCCTTACTCCATCATGCCCATGAGCCCTTTCACTGCGGCCCTACTTGCCGACTCCATTCTGGTGCTGCACGTGGCGATCGTCGCCTTTGCCGTGCTCGGCCAACYGCTGTTCATGGCCGGCGGCTGGCGCGGCTGGGCCTGGGTTCGCGCGCCGTGGGTCAGGCTCACGCATCTGGCGTTGATCGGCTTTGTGGTGGCGCAAAGCTGGCTGGGAGAGGTCTGCCCGCTCACCATTTGGGAACAGGCCCTGAGGCTGCAGGCCGGGCAAGCCAGTTATGGCGGCTCCTTCATTGAGCACTGGCTGTCGCGACTGATCTTTTTCGACGCGCCCGCCTGGGTGTTCATGACGGCCTACACCGGATTCGGCGTGCTGGTGCTGCTGAGCTGGTGGTGGTGGCCGCCCCGCTGGAAGCGCGCCAGGCCCCGCAGCGCCTAGCCGTGCTGCTCGCGGCTGTCCGCCGGCGCCTCGTCGCGCTCATTCAGCCCGTAGTCACGCAGCACGTGGGCCACGCGCAGGCGGTAGTCCTCAAACACGCCGCCGCGCCCGCGGCTTTGCGCCTTGCGGTGGGACTCAAGGCGGCGCCATTCCATCACGGCGGCTTCGTCCCTGAAGAATGAGAGCGATAGCAGCTTGCCCGGTTTGCTCAGGCTTTGAAACCGTTCAACGGAAATAAAGCCGTCGATTTGCTCAAGCTGCGGTTTGAGCGCTGCGGCAATATCAAGATAGGTTTGCATGTTGCCCCCGGCGGGCTGCACTTCAAAAATGATGGCGATCATGTGGCGCTTTCAGTCGTGGTACTCAATCAGAAAAAACCGGGATGCGGGCATTCAGGGAGGGCCGGTGGTGCCAGCCTCCCGGTTTCGGCAACCGCAGCTTGCCTGAATCCAGCAAGGCCTGGACGGCCGCGGAAGCAATGATGCAGGCCAGCGACTGCCCCGGGCACTGGTGTGCGCCCCTGCCGAAGCCGGGCACCTCACGGCTTGCGCGGTCCAGCAAAAACCGTTCGGGCTCCGGGTTGCACAAGGGGTCGCGGCCGGCGGCCGCCAGAACCACCAGGATGGCATCGCCCGCCTTCAGGGAAACCCCCGCCACCTCCGTTGCCTCTGCCACAAAACGGCGCGTGTTGTGGATGGACGGGTCGTGGCGGCTGACCTCGTTCACCATCTGAAGCAGCTTGCTCCTGTCCTGCCCCATGGTTTCGGCCAGGCCCGGCTGCGTGGCCAGGGCCACCAGGCTGTTCCCGACAAGGCCGGCAGTCGCCTCGCAGGTCTGCGACAGCAGGCCGACCAGGTTGGCGAGCAACGCTGCGGCGTCATTCCAGCCCGCCTTCTGCGCTTCCAGCCGGACACGGGCGACGGCGCTCTCCGGGTTTGCCTCCGCCTGCACCAGCACCGAGAACCTTGCCAGCAAGGCCGCTGCTGCATCACCCGCCGCAGCCAGTTGCTCCGGCGTGCTGAGCGGCGAGAGGCAGGCCACAAAGTCGCGCGTCCAGCCCGCAACGCGCGGCAGCTCGGCCTGCGCAAAACCCAGGGCATCGGCGACTGCCATCACAGGCACATCAAAAGCCCATTGCGACAACGCCGCTCCGCGCAGGGGTTCGCCACCCATGGCCTTCGCCGCAATCAAGCCGGTGCGCTCGCCAACACGGTCCAGATCCAGCGCGGCCAGGAAACGCTGCAAGGCCAGTTTGGGTGCGTCGTGCCGGATGCCGTCGTTCATGCGAACCAGGTGGCCGAACACCTCACCCGCCGCCGACCCGACGATGGCCTGCGGCACGGGCTCAGCCGCAGGCCGTACGCGGCACGCCGGGTTGCGCAGCACGGCATTGACCGCGGCCGCACTGGTGGCGACCCAGAGCTTGCGTGCTGCGTCAAACACCAGCGGCGGGCCGGCCACCAGCGCGGCGTAATAAGGATAGGGGTTGGGGTGGCTGGGCGCCGCGAGGACGTGTTCGGGATGCTGCATGAGCGCCATTTTTGCCCAGGTGGCCGGCGGGATGCTTCGTTGCGGGGCGAAGTGTTGGCAGTTGCCCGCCGAATGCTTACGTGCGGGGACATGGATACAACCTGCCGGCAGGGTTAAAGAGCTTCGAAGCAGCTGTTTGGGGGATTCACCGGCCCTGAAATGCTAAAAATCAGCATTTTCAGAACGAAAAGTGCCGACAGCCCTTATGTAACAAGCGCGAGCAGCTATCAACTTAATAGCAAAACGCATCTACAACACAAGGTGCCTTACAGGCCCCTGGCCGGCAGCACCTGCCCACGGCACTCGCCAAAACCAATCCGCCGGAAGCCTTCGCGCACGCAGCTTGCACGCAGGATGACGGCGTCCCCGTCCTGCAGGAAGGTGCGCTTTTCGCCATTGGCCAGGGTCAGCGCATTCTTGCCGCCCGAGCTCAGCTCCAGCAACGAGCCGGCCTGTTCCGGCGCCGGGCCTGACAGCGTGCCCGAGCCCAGCAAATCGCCGGGCTGCAGGTTGCAGCCGTTGACGGTGTGGTGCGTGAGCAGCTGCGCCACCGTCCAGTAGGCGTCACGAAAGTTCGATTGCGACAAGCGCTCGGGGCCCCGGCCAGCTTCCCGCATGGCCTCGGTCTCTATCCACACTTCCAGCGCCACATCCATACCACCCAGGCGGCGGTTGCCTTCCGAGTCCAGGTACGGCAATGGCTGCGGGTCGCCTTCGGGCCGCACGAACGGTGCGCGAAACGGCGCCAGCGCCTCCATCGTGACGACCCACGGCGAGAGCGTGCTGGCAAAGTTCTTGGACAGGAACGGTCCGAGCGGCTGGTATTCCCAGGCCTGCACGTCACGCGCCGACCAGTCGTTCAGCAGCACCATGCCAAAGGCATGTGCTTCAGCTTGAGCCATGGCGATGGGCTCGCCCAGCGCGTTGCCCTGCCCCACCAGCACGCCGAGTTCCAGTTCGTAGTCAAGTCGCTGGGTGGGACGCAACACAGGTGCCGCGTCGTCCGGGCCTTTGGTCTGGCCCATCGGGCGGGGAAAGGCCTGGCCGCTCACACCGATGGACGACGCGCGGCCGTGATAGCCGATGGGAACCCACTTGTAGTTGGGCAGCAGCGGTGCGTCAGGCCGAAACAGCTTGCCGACGGTGGTGGCGTGGTGGATGCCGGTGTAGAAGTCGGTGTAGTCGCCGATGCGGCAAGGCAGGTGCAGGGTGACCGAATCCTGGGGGGACAAAAAGTTCTTCCACTCAGCTTGCTTTGAGCTGCCCTCTGCGAGGCCTCGCGAGATCGCCGCTCGCAGCGCACTGATCGTCGCCGGGTTTTGTGCCATCAACTCATTCATGTCACCGGTATCGAGCAGCCCGGCCGCCCGAACATCCAGCACCTGGTCGCCAATGGCCACGCCAATCTTCCGCTCCCCGCCCGGCCCATGGCTGTAGGTGCCAAAAGGCAGGTTCTGGATCGGAAAGTCTGTTCCCGCGTCATTCGCAGATGCGACCCAGCTGCGCAGCTCAGGGTCGTGGGTGGCGTTGAGGGACTGGTTCATGCGCGTCAGCCCTTGAACTGGTCTTTGAGCCCGGCCCAGCAACTGCTGTAGCCGGCATCCAGTGCTCCGCCCTCTATCGCATAGGCCGTGGGAATGAAGCGGTAGCGGCTTTCAAACATGAAGGCCAGCGTGTTGTCCAGCTTGTGCGGCGCCAGCGGGGCCGTGCTGGCTTTCTCGAAGGCTTCGGTGTCCGGGCCGTGCGGCACCATGCAGTTGTGCAGCGACGCGCCGCCGGGCTTGAAGCCTTCGGGCTTGGCGTCGTACTGGCCATAGACCAGGCCCATGAACTCGCTCATGAGGTTGCGGTGGTACCAGGGCGGGCGGAAGGTGTTCTCGGCCACCAGCCAGCGCGGCGGAAAGATCACGAAGTCGCAGTTGGCCGTGCCCGGCGTGTCCGAGGGCGAGGTCAGCACGGTGAAGATGGACGGGTCCGGATGGTCATAACTGATGGAGCCGATGGTCATGAAATGAGCCGTGTCGTACTTGTAAGGCACCAGGTTGCCGTGCCAGGCCACCACATTGAAGGGGCTGGCGGCTTGCCTGGCCGACCACAGGCGGCCGCCGAATTTCTTGACGATTTCAAAGCCGCCCTTGGGTGCAGGCGCGCTGTCGAACGCCGCCGTGGGTGCCAGGAAGTCACGCGCGTTGGCCAGGCCGTTGGAGCCGATGGGGCCGAGTTCCGGCAGGCGAAAGTGCGCACCGTAGTTTTCACAGATATAGCCGCGCGATGCGCCGTCGGGCAAGGCCACGCTGAAGGCCATGCCGCGCGGTACCACGGCGATTTCCCCGGGCTTGACATCCAGGATGCCCAGCTCGGTCGTCACCACCAGCCGGCCCTGCTGCGGCACCAGCAGCATCTCGCCGTCGGCATTGACCAGCGCGCGTTGCGACATGGAACGATTGGCGACATACACCTGCGCGGCCATGCCCGTCTGCGCTTCGGCGTCGCCATTGGCGGCCACAGTGCGAATGCCGTCCACAAAATCCAGCGGCTCGGGGGGAATGGCGAATGGATTCCAGCGCAAGGGATCGGGCGGCACGGCGCAGCCGCCCGCCGCGCCGGTCGTCCACTGCGGCTGTTCATACGGCTTGTAGCCACCCGCCATTACCGAAGGCTGGCGGCGGTACATCCAGGTGCGGCGGTTCTCGGCGCGCGGTGCGGTGAAGGCGGTGCCGGAAATCAGCTCGGTGTACAGATCGTGCGGCGCGCGCTGCGGGCTGTTGCGCCCTTGCGGTAGCGCGCCGGCAACCGCCTCGCTGGCAAATTCATTGCCGAAGCCGGACTGGTAATGCAAGGTGTTGGTGCTCATGGACGTTTCTCCCGGGAATCTGCAATGTTCAGAAAAGTTCAGTTCAACGGCTCAATGCCATCAATCTTCGGCATCGTCAGGCTCACCGCCACCGGCCCTGGCCTTCTCGATCAACCTGTCGAACAAATCACTGAGCTGCGTGCGCTCGGCCGCGCTCAGCACACCAAAAATGTCCTGGTTGCGCTGCCCCACCACGTTCATGGTGCGCTGCCATGCTTTCTTGCCTTTGGGTGTGAGTGTCAGCAC
>NZ_JBFUAZ010000071.1:0-10738 GCF_056406035.1 Polaromonas sp. P1_E1_2
GGCGACGGCCATGAACGGCGCACCCAGGCGGTCCACCATGCGGCCGGCCGGGACGCCGCTCAATGCTGAAATGACGGGGCCGACCGACATGACGATACCGACCAGCGCGGCGTTGAGCCCGAGACCACGGGACAGATAAAACGGCCCGACCACAAGCGTCGCCATCATCACGGTCGCAACGAGCGTGTTCATGGCGAGGCTTGCGCTCAAGCCTGGAGCGCGGAACGTCGCGAGCCGGACCAGAGGGGATTTCGCTCTCGATTCGACGAGCACGAAAAAGCTGGCGCCGATAACGGCCGTCAGCAGCAGCGCCATGTTGATCGGACCGAAATGGCCGCGCCCCGTTGTCATGGCCAAGGCGTAGGCCGCGAGTGTCAAGGCCAGCRGCAGTGTGCCCAGGCGATCAAAGCGGGGACGATCTGCCTTCCGCTCCTTGCGATCAACGGGCAAGTAGCGATGCACCAGGAAAAAAGTCAGGATTCCCAGCGGTACGTTGACGAAGAACAGGGCCTGCCAGCCCGATACAGCAATCAGGACACCGCCCAGCGATGGCCCCAGCGCGGTGCCGACCGCAGACATGGTGCCGAGCAGCCCCATGGCACTGCCGGTTCTGGCCTTCGGAACCGCCTCGCCGACAAACGCCATGGTGAGCGCCATCATCACGGCCGCCCCCAGGCCTTGCACAGCCCGGGCGGCAACCAGCAGCCAGAGCGTCGGCGCGATGCCGCACAGGACCGAGGCCACCGAGAACAGGAAGATGCCAGCCAGCAGCAACCGCCGGCGCCCCATCAGGTCCCCCAGCCGTCCGGCACTGACGATCAGGGCGGTGATGGACAGCAGGTAAGCCAGGACCACCCACTGCACTTCCTGAAAAGAGGCGTTGAACGCCTGGGCCAGCGCCGGCAAACCCACGTTGGCGATGCTGGTGCCGAGCGAGGACAGCAGCATGGACAGTGAAAGGCTGGCCAGCACCCATCGGACCGGCGGCGCCGGTTCCGCGTTGGCGTTTGTTGATGGAACAGTGGGTGCAATGGGAGTGGTCAAGATAGTCCAGTGGGCAAAGTGGGCAAGCGGGTAAACAGGTAGAGGGGGTCGTGGTTCCCCGAAATGGAGCTCTCTGGGAGCGTAGTTCTTTACCTGGCATGGCGGAAGACGCACCATTTGCACTTTATGAGTGCGTTTAACGCCATCTCATGGCCAAATTGCGCTATGGTCGATGCATGGCTGCGCCCGATTTCAACCTTCTTGTCACCCTGGATGTGCTGCTCGCGGAAGGCAGCGTGGCGGGCGCAGCCCGGCGCCTGCGGCTGAGCCCGTCAGCGATGAGCCGGGCGCTGGCCCGATTGCGCGAAACGACCGGCGACCCGCTGCTGGTCAGGGCTGGACGCGGCCTTGTTCCCACACCGCGGGCCGTCGAACTCCGTGAGCGCGTCAGTCAGCTTGTGCAAGACGCAGAAGCGGTGCTGCGCCCCGCCAAAAAGCTCAAGCTCAAACAGCTGGTCCGCACGTTCACGCTGCGCACGCGCGAAGGTTTTGTGGAGAACTTCGGGCCAGAGCTTATTGCACGCGTTGCGAATGAAGCACCCGGCGTACGGCTGTGCTTCGTACAGAAGCTTGACAAGGACAGCACGCCGCTTCGCGACGGGACCGTCGACCTTGAAACCGGCGTGGTGGGAAAGACGGCGGCACCGGAGCTGCGGGTGCAGGCCTTGTTCCGGGACCGGTTCGTCGGCGTCGTGCGAATGGGACACCCGCTGGGCGAGGGAGAGATCACGCCCGCCCGCTACGCCGCCGGCAGGCATATCGACGTCTCGCGGCGGGGCCAGGGCAAGGGGCCGGTGGATGAAGCCTTGCACCCATTCGGGCTYGAAAGGGAGATCGCCACCATCGTCGGCGGCTTTGCGGCGGCACTGGCACTGGCCCGGTCTTCCGACCTGATCGCCACGGTTCCCGAACGGCATACCGGGAACCTGCGCGCCGGAATGCACAGTTTTGCGCTGCCGGTCTCCACGCCGGAGATCACGGTGTCATTGCTCTGGCATCCGCGGCTGGATGCGGATCCGGCGCATCGATGGCTACGGGGGTGTGTTCGGGAGGTTTGTGTGAGGCGGCCCCTCGCCTGATCGAGCGGTTGGTGATGTTGTGGCCGAGCTCTTTGCTGAGTCTTGCTGGCCGGGGGTTGCCCGGCATGCAACTCACTTTCTTTTGCTTACTTTGCTTTTGGCGAAGCAAAAGAAAAGTGAGTAGCTGCCGGGCTACCCCGGCCAGCAGCTCTCAGCAAAGAGCACCCCGTCGGAACGGGAGCCGACCGCCCCGTCAAGCCCCTCCAGCAAGCAACGCCGCATTCCCCCCCGCAGCCGTCGTATTCACAGTGACAGTCTGCTCAGCACAAAAGCGATACAGGTAATGCGGCCCACCCGCCTTGGGGCCCGTGCCGGACAGGCCTTCTCCGCCGAAAGGTTGCACCCCCACCACCGCACCGATCATGTTGCGGTTCACATAAATATTGCCTACGTGGGCGCTGGCCGCGAGTGCCTGCGCGCGCGAGTCGATGCGGGTCTGGATACCGAGCGTGAGGCCGTAGCCCAGTGCGTTGATCTGCGCGATCACGGCCTCCGGCGTGGCCAGCTCGCCGCTGCCCCAGCGCACGATCTGCAGCACGGGGCCAAAGATTTCGTCTTTCACTTCGGCCAGGCTGCGTACTTCAAAGGCTGCGGGGGGGATGGCATTTGCTATCGAATCAGGAGCTGCTTGCGCTCGTCCTGCATGGCTTACAAGCACTTTTGACGTTGAATTCAGGCGCTGAAGATGCTTCTGGATGTTGTCAAAGGCTTCGCGGTCGATCACCGGGCCGACATCCGTCGCCAGGTCGGCCGTCTCGCCCACGACCAGCTCCCGCGCGGCACCCTTGATCATCTCGATCACGTGCTCAGCGATGCCCTCGTGCACACACAGCAGGCGCAGCGCCGAGCAGCGCTGGCCGGCGGAGCGGAACGCGCTCTGCACCACCGCGTCGGCCACCTGCTCGGGCAAGGCCGTGCTGTCCACCAGCATGGCGTTGATGCCGCCGGTCTCGGCGATCAGCGGGACGATGGGGCCGTCTTTGGCGGCCAGCGCGCGGTTGATGATCTTGGCGACCTGGGTGGAGCCGGTAAACACCACGCCGGCGACTTGCGGCGCTGCCACCAGCGCGGCGCCCACGGTTTCACCGGCGCCATGCGCCAGTTGCAGCGCGCCTTCGGGCACGCCGGCCTGGTGCAGCAACTTCACAGACTCCCAAGCCACGCCGGGGGTTTGCTCGGCGGGCTTGGCCATTACAGCGTTGCCGGTGGCCAGCGCCGCCGCGACCTGGCCGGTGAAGATGGCCAGCGGGAAATTCCAGGGGCTGATGCAGACCCAGACGCCGCGCGCCGACAGGCGCAGCTCGTTGGTCTCGCCTGTGGGGCCGGGCAGCGCGACCGGCTGCATGATGCGCTCGGCCTCATTGGCGTAGTAGCGCAGGAAGTCGACCGCCTCGCGCACTTCAGATACGGCATCGCCCCAGGTCTTGAAAGCCTCTTTCACCAGCAATGCGCAGAACTTCGGCATCTGCTGCTCCATCGCGGCGGCGGCCCGGCGCAGGATCGCGGCACGCTCGGCAACAGGTACTTTGCTCCACTTTTGATAGCTGCCTGCGCCCGTCACTATTGCCTTGGCGGCCGATTTGGCATCAAACTCAGGCACAACAGGCACCGGGATAGCAGCCAGCGCGGCCAGCAGCGGTGCGCGCATGCTTTCGACCGTGAGGTCCAGCCCCAGGCTGTTGGGCCGGCCGGGACCATACAGGGCCGGCGGCAGTGGCAAAGACGATTCGGGCTCCAGGCGCATCGGTGAGGTCAGCAGCTCGCCCATGCCGACCGACTCGTCGGCCAGCTGGTGCACAAAGGACGAGTTGGCGCCGTTCTCAAGCAGGCGGCGTACCAGGTAAGCAAGCAGGTCGCGGTGGGCGCCCACGGGCGCGTACACGCGGCAGCTGATCAGCGGGTTCTTCAGCACCTCGCGGAAAACGCCCTCGCCCATGCCGTGCAGGCGCTGCAGCTCGAAGGGAACTGCGTTGCGCGACGCCATCTGCAAAATCGCGGCAATGGTGGCGGCGTTGTGGCCGGCAAACTGCGGGTAAATGGCGTCGGGCGCGGCCAGCAAAGCCTGCGCACAGGCCAGGTACGACACATCGGTGTGGTGCTTGTGCGTGAACACCGGGTAGTGCGGCAAGCCCATCTCTTGTGCGCGCTTGATTTCCGAATCCCAGTACGCACCCTTGACCAGGCGGCACATCAGGCGCAGCCTGTATTTGCGGGCGACGGTGGCGATGTGCTCAATCAACTCCAGCGCGCGGGTCTGGTAGGCCTGCATGGCCAAGCCAAAGCCCTGCCACTGCGGGTGGTGCTTTGCCACCAGCGCAGCCAGGGCTTCAAACACATCCAGCGAGAGCTCGAGCCTGTCGACCTCTTCGGCGTCGATGGTGAGGTTGATATTGGCCCGGGCCGACAGCTCGCACAGCCCCCAGACGCGCGGTACCAGCTCGGCCATCACGCGTTCGCGCTGGGCGTCTTCGTAGCGCGGGTGCAGCGCGCTGAGCTTGATGGATATACCGTCGTTTTGCTCGGTAGCACCCATTGGACGAGCGCCAGCAGCTATTGATTTGATAGCGTTTGTGTAACTGGCGAGATAGCGCAGCGCGTCGGCATCGGTACGCGCACCCTCGCCCAGCATGTCGTAGCTGAAACGCAGGTTGGGGATTTTTTTGCGGCTGTCATCGGCCTCGGCCATCGCATCGGCAATGGTTTGCCCGAGCACAAACTGCCGGCCGAGCAGCTGCACGGCACGCAAGGTCGCCGCCACCACCGTGCGCGCGCCCAGCTTGCTCATGATGTGGGCCTGGCCGCCTTCCGGCAGGAATTTCTTGGACATGGCGATGGCCGAGGCCGACAGGCGAGCCATTACACCGTCGCCAGCGCTGTCGAAATCGGCGCGGCCGAGCTGGTCAGCCGTCAGGGCAATCGCGGTTTCGGCGTCCGGCACACGCAACAAGGCTTCGGCCAGCCGCATCAGGGCCAAGCCCTCCGCGCTGGAGATCGGGTATTCCTTGAGCAGGCTTTCCATCGCCCAGAACGGCGGCGGGTTGTCACGCACGGCCTGCACCCAGGGCTGGGCGGAGTGCGCCGCCGCCGCCCAGTCGAGAGCCCCGGCGAGGCGCTGCAGGTGCGCGGCCACGATGTCGGCTTCGGGGCGGTACGGGAAGGGCAGGCGCGGAGATGCAGGCTTCAAGTGATTCATGGAGGTTTTCACGGTAAATGGCGGTTATTCAGTCAATACGATGATGTTCTGTTGAATTCAGCAGAATTTCCCGCTAAATTTGTGCAATTCACCGAATAATTCACTATCCATGTTTGAAGCCTCACCCGAAATTGACCGCATTGACCTGAAAATCCTGAATGTCCTGCAGCAGGACGGCCGGATTTCCAACCTCAAGCTCGCCGAGAGCGTGGCTCTGTCGCCCACGGCCGTGCTGGCCCGCGTGCAGCGTTTGAGCCGGGACGGCTACATCCTGGGTTATGAAGCCCTGCTCAATCCCCTCAAGCTGGGCGCCGGAATGATGGTGTTTGTCGAAGTGCTGCTGGACCGCACCACGCCCAACGTGTTTGAAGCCTTCAAGGCGGCCGTACAGGTCCACCCGGAAATCTCCGAATGCCACATGGTGGCCGGCGGCTTTGACTATCTGCTCAAAACCCGCATGGCCGACATGGTGGCCTACCGCTCTTTTGCCGGCACCGTGCTCTGGCAGCTGCCGGGTGTGCGCGAAACCCGCACTTACGCCGTAATGGAAGAGGTGAAAAATACCACCCGGCTGGCGCTGGGGGTCTAGGCCGGGCATCTGCTGCCCGCCTGAAAAGGCCGCGTTAGCGGCACTTTTCTCACGGATTCCCGCTCAAATCCAGTCGCACCCGGACTAACCGCGTTGCCAAGCCGTGCGCATTGGACTACCTTGCAGTGCACATATGCAAGAAGTTGCATATGCAGATGGTGAAAAAACCATCACCACGAAAAAAACGGAGGCCCCTGATGAAAAACAAGCCATGGTGGCGTTTGGCCGTGTTGGTGGGAGTGCTTGTCGCCGCGGCGGCGCAGTCGGCGGAAATCGGCGTGACGGATACCGAAATACGCGTCGGGCAATTCGCCGCCCAGACCGGCCCCGCCGCCGAGCTGGGCAAGCGCATGCAACTGGGCATATTGGCGCACTTCAATGCCGTCAACGCCGCCGGCGGCATCAACGGCCGCACCCTCAAGCTGGTTTCGCGGGACGACGGTTATGAACCTGAAAAGGCTGCTGCCGCGGTCAAGGCCCTGATCGAAGAAGACATGGTGTTCGCGCTGATCGGTTCGGTCGGCACACCCACCACCCTGGCCGCGGTGCCGGCCATCAACGCGGCAGGCATACCGCTGATTGGCCCGTTCACAGGCGCGCAGGGCCTGCGCGAGCCTTTCAACCGAAACCTGTTCCACGTGCGCGCCAGTTACTTTGACGAGACCGAGCGCATCGTGCAGCACCTGAGCACCGTCGGCATCACCAAAATCGCCGTCTTCTACCAGAACGATTCTTACGGCAAGGCCGGGCTGGAAGGCGTGATGCGGGCGCTGACCCGGCGCAACCTCAAGCCGGCTGCCAGCGTCACGGTCGAGCGCAACAGCGTGGATGTTGCCGCACCGCTGGCAGAAATACTCAAGGTCACGCCTGAGGCTGTGATCCAGATCAGTGCCTACAAATCCTGCGCCGCGCTGATCAGGCAGGCACGGGCCAAGGCCTACGGTGGCCAGTTTTTCAATGTGAGCTTTGTCGGCTCGAAGGCGCTCGCTGAAGAGTTGGGCGACACCGGGGCGGGCGTGACGATTTCGCAGGTGATGCCCTTCCCTTACACACCCTCATCGGCCATCGTGCGTGAATACCAGCAACGCATGGCTGAGGGCGGCCACAAGGACTTTGACTTCTCCAGCATGGAAGGCTTTCTGGTGGCCAAGGTCTTTACCGAAGGCCTGCGCCGGGCTGCGGGGAAGAACCTGACCCGTGAGAGCCTGGTGACGGCGCTGGAGTCCATGCGCGACTACAACATGGGCGGCTTCACGGTGAACTACAGCCCCCAAAGTCACGAGGGCTCCCGCTTCACCGATCTCACCATCATCGGGCGCGGCGGAAAATTCATGCGCTGACGGCATCGAAACTTGCAAAACGGCCCATGCTGGCAATAATGCGGGCTCATCCCCTGTTTGCCATTCACCAGGAACACCCATGAAGCTTTCTACCCCCTTTCCAGCCGCCCTTGCCGCTTTCACGCTGGCCCTGTCCGCCGGGGTTTCTGCACAGACCACCAAACCGGGCCTGTGGGAAATGACGAGCAAAATGCAGTCAAGCTCCGGCGAGATGGAAAAAGCCATGGCCAACATGGAAAAGCAGCTGGCCAGCATGTCGCCCGAGCAGCGCAAGCAGATGCAGGACATGATGGGCAAACAGGGCATGTCCATGGGGCCCGGCGCCGGCGGTGGCATGACCATGAAGGTGTGCGTTACCAAGGAAATGGCCGAGCGCAACGAGCTGCCGCAGCAACAACAGGGCGACTGCAAGAGCACCCAGTCGCCGCGCAGCGGCAACACCATGAAGTTTGCCTACACCTGCACGCAGCCACCGTCCAGCGGCGAAGGCGTAATGACCTTCAACGGCGACACCGCCTACACGATGAAGATGAACACCACGACCACCGTCAAAGGCAAGCCCGAGAAGATGACCATGGATGCTGCAGGCAAATGGCTGTCGGCTGATTGCGGCAATATCAAACCCATCGCTCCTCCCAAGAAATAGAAACGCCCCCCGAAGCAGGGCATGTCTTCACCAGCAGGGGCCGCGGAACCGGCTTTGCCGGGCCGCAGGCGCAGCGGCCCCCTCGGGGGGCAGGAAGCTACACGGAGTGAGCGACCGTGGGGGCTATCTCCCCCCAAAAATCGCGGTGCCTACGCGCACCATGGTGCTGCCCGAATGGATCGCCGCCTCCAGGTCAGCGGTCATGCCCATTGACAAGGTATCCATGGGTGCAAGCAACGCACCTGACGCGTTGATTTCGTCAAAAATGGCTTTTGTCCGCGCGTGGACAGCGCAAGCAGCTACAAAATCGATAGCAGGCTCCGGTATCGCCATCAAGCCGCGCAAGGTGAGGTTCGGCAGCTGCACAACCGCCTGCGCCAGCGCCAGGACATCCTCAGGCGCCACGCCCGACTTGTTGGCGCCACCATCCACGTTGACCTGCAGGCAGATCTGGAGCGGCGGCAAATCGGGCGGTCGCTGCTCGCTCAGCCGCTGGGCGATTTTGGGGCGATCTACCGACTGCACCCAGTCAAAATGCTCAGCCACGAGACGGGTCTTGTTGCTCTGAACCGGGCCAATGCAATGCCACTCCAGCGTAATCCCAGGGCCCTGTGCCTCGGCGCCTTGCCAGGCGCGGAGGGCGGCAATTTTCTCTACGCCCTCAGTGATGTAGTTTTCGCCGAAGGCACGCTGCCCATCCGACGCGGCGTCGATCACGGCGTCCGCACCAAAGGTTTTGGAGACCGCCAGCAGCCGCACGCTCGCCGGATTGCGCCCGGCGGCTACGCAGGCCGTGGTTATCCGGTCACGGACAAGCTGGAGATTGCGCACAATCGTGGTCATAATCGAACTGTAAACTTAGTTTGAAAACCATTTTCAAAGGGTCCCGGGATGGATATCACGCAGTTGCTGGCTTTTAGTGTCAAGAACAAGGCGTCTGACTTGCATTTGTCGGCAGGCTTGCCGCCCATGATCCGGGTTCACGGCGACGTGCGGCGCATCAACATCGATCCGCTGGACCACAAGCAGGTGCATTCCATGGTGTATGACATCATGAACGACACCCAGCGCAAAACATATGAAGAATTCCTGGAGGTCGACTTCTCGTTCGAAATCGACGGCCTCGCCCGCTTTCGCGTCAATGCCTTCAACCAGAATCGCGGCGCCGGTGCGGTGCTGCGGACCATTCCATCCAAAATCCTGACACTGGAACAGCTCAACGCCCCCAAGATTTTTGGCGACCTGGCCATGAAACCGCGCGGCATGGTGCTGGTCACCGGCCCCACCGGCTCGGGCAAATCGACCACACTGGCCGCCATGGTCAACTACCTGAACGAAAACGAGTACGGCCACATCCTGACGGTGGAAGACCCGATCGAATTCGTGCACGAATCCAAAAAATGCCTGATCAACCAGCGCGAGGTCGGCCCACACACCCTGAGCTTTAACGCCGCGCTGAAATCGGCCCTGCGGGAAGATCCGGACGCCATCCTGGTGGGTGAAATGCGTGACCTGGAAACCATCCGGCTGGCCATGTCGGCCGCTGAAACGGGCCACCTTGTCTTCGGCACGCTGCATACTTCCAGCGCCGCGAAAACCATCGACCGGATCATCGACGTGTTTCCGGCCGAGGAAAAGGAAATGATCCGTTCCATGCTGTCCGAGTCGTTGCAGGCCGTGATTTCGCAAACACTGTGCAAAACCAAGGATGGTGCGGGCCGCGTGGCCGCACACGAGATCATGCTGGGCACCAGCGCCATCCGCAATTTGATCCGCGAGGCCAAGGTCGCCCAGATGTATTCATCCATCCAGACCGGCAACAGTGTGGGCATGCAGACGCTGGACCAGAACCTGACCGAGCTGGTGAAGCGCAATGTGATTTCTGCTGCCGAAGCCCGCGGCAAGGCAAAAATCCCGGAAAACTTCCCCGGCTAGAAGCTATGGCCCCCACGCTTGTCACTTCGAGCCTACGGCGCGCTGCCCCTTTCCTTACGTATGAGGCCGCTGCGCCTGCGGCCCGGCAAAGCCGGTTCCGCGGCCCCTGCTTGATTGAAGAGAGAACCACCGTCACCGATCCTGCCGAGTTTCCGGCAACGACAGAGTTTGTTTGAAAGGAGTCGCAAATGGAACGCGACCAGGCCAGTAAATTCATCAATGATCTGCTGAAACTCATGGTCAGCCGTAATGGCAGTGACCTGTTCATCACAGGCGACTTCCCACCGGCCATGAAAGTCGACGGCAAGGTGACCAAAGTGTCGCCGCAGCCGCTGAACGCCGGCCACACGCTCGCCCTTGCCCGTTCCATCATGAACGACAAGCAGGCCGCCRAATTCGAACGCACCAAGGAATGCAATTTCGCCATCTCGCCGCCCGGCGTGGGCCGCTTCCGTGTCAATGCGTTCATCCAGCAGGGCAAGGTCGGCATGGTGATGCGGACGATTCCCGCCGTGCTGCCCACCATCGACGGGCTGGGCGTGCCCCAGGTGCTCAAGGAAGTGGTGATGAGCAAGCGCGGCCTGACCATTTTGGTGGGCTCTACCGGTTCGGGTAAATCCACCACGCTGGCGGCCATGGTCGACTGGCGCAACGAGCAGTCGTTCGGCCACATCATCACGATTGAAGACCCGGTGGAATTTGTCCATGCGCACAAGAACTGCGTGATCACGCAACGTGAAGTGGGCCTGGACACCGACAGCTGGGAAGCGGCCCTCAAAAACACGTTGCGCCAGGCGCCCGACGTGATCCTGATGGGCGAGATCCGCGATCGCGAAACCATGGAACATGCCATCGCATTCGCGGAAACCGGCCACCTGTGCCTGGCCACCTTGCACGCCAACAGCGCCAACC
>NZ_JBFUAZ010000072.1:0-16208 GCF_056406035.1 Polaromonas sp. P1_E1_2
GTATAGGGATGGGAGGCTCCATAAAAAATGCTGTCGGCACTGCCCTGCTCCATCACGCGCCCGCCGTACAGCACCATCACTTCATCGCACAGGCCCGCCACCACGCCCAGGTCGTGCGTGATCATGATGATCGCCGTTCCGAAGTCGCGCTGAAGATCGCGCAGCAAGGCGATGATTTGCGCCTGCACCGTCACGTCCAGCGCCGTGGTGGGCTCGTCGGCGATCAGCACTTCGGGCTCGCAGAGCAAGGCCATGGCGATCATCACACGCTGGCGCATGCCGCCCGAAAACTCGTGCGGGTACATGGTGATACGCCGCGCAGCTTCCGGGATCTTGACGGCGTCCAGCAGCTGGACCGACCTTGCGCGGGCGGACTTCCGGTCAAAGCCCTTGTGGAACTGCAGCACCTCGGTCATCTGCCGCTCCACCGTCAGGTAAGGGTTCAGCGACGTCATCGGGTCCTGAAAGATCATGGCCACGCGGTTGCCGCGAATCCTGTTGAGCTCGGCCGGCTTCATGGCCAGCAGGTCCTGGCCTTTGTAGAGGGCCTGGCCGGTGGCTTTGCCGTTGCCGGCGAGCAGGCCCATCATGGCCAGCACGCTCTGGCTTTTTCCGGAACCGCTTTCGCCGACGATGCCCAAAGTCTGGCCGCGCTCCAGCGAAAAATTGATGCCGTTGACGGCGTAGACAAGCCCGTCCTGGGTCTGGAACTGGACCCCGAGGTTGTTGACTTCAATCAGGCTCATGGTGCGGCTCAGCGGTCTTTGGGGTCGAGCGCATCACGCAGGCCGTCCCCGATGTAGTTGAAGCAGTACAGGGTCAACGAGAGCATGCCCGCCGGAAACAGCAGCATCCAGGGCGAGACTTCCATGACGGACGCACCGTCGTGGATCAGCACGCCCCAAMTTGTCATTGGCTCCTGGATGCCCAGCCCCAGGAATGACAGCACGGACTCGACCAGGATCACGGCCGGCACGGTGACCGTGGTGTAGATCGCGACGATGCCCAGAAGATTGGGAACAATGTGCTGGAAGATGATGCGCCGTGTAGGCACGCCCAACGCGCGGGCCGCTTCAATGAACTCCTTGGAGCGCAGCGACAGCGTCTGGCCGCGCACCACGCGTGCCATGTTCATCCACGAAAATACCGTGATGGTGATCACCACCAGGTAAAAAGCCCGCCCCAATATGGTCACCATCAGGATGGCGATCAGCAAGTAAGGCACCGCGTACATCATGTCAACGACGCGCATCATGAAGGCATCTACCCTGCCGCCTATAAAGCCCGCCGTCGCGCCCCAGACAATGCCCAGCGTGACGGCTGACATGGTCGCCAGGAATCCCACCAAGAGCGACACGCGGCCGCCAATCAGACTGCGCACCAACAGGTCGCGGCCCGACTCGTCGGTGCCGAAAAAATGCCAGCCCTTGAGCATGGGCGGCAGGCTCATCGCGTCCCAGTCGGCGGCGTCAAAAGCATTGGGCAGCAGCCAGGGTCCGACGATGCAGCACAGCGTGATAAATGCCAGCAGGTACAGGCTGAACACCGCGGCCTTGTTGCGCATGAAGCGCACGCGCGCATCCGCCCAGGGGCTGCGGCCGTGGATCTCGGCGTCGGCCAGCGTCTGGCCGACAGCCGTGGCGAGTTGGTCTTGTCTGGTTTTTTTTTCGAGCAGCATGCAGGCCTCTGCTCAGTACCGGATCTTCGGGTCGAGCAAGGCGTAGGCCAGGTCCACCAGCAAATTCAATGTGACGGCGATCACGGTCACCAGCACGACGAGGCCCAGGACCAGGGTGTAGTCGCGGTTGGCGGCGCCATTGACGATCAGCTTGCCGATGCCCGGCAGCGAGAACACCGACTCGGTCACGATGGCGGAGGTGATGGATGAAATCGCCAGGGGGCCCATGACAGACACCACCGGCAGCAGCGCGGGCTTGAGGGCGTGGCGCAGGATGACGGTGCGCATGGGCAGGCCCTTGGCGCGCGCGGTGCGGATGAAATTGCTGTGCAGCACCTCAATCAGGCTGCCGCGCATGACGCGCGCGATGGTGGCCACGTTGATGAAGATCAGCAGCAGCATGGGCAGGATCATGAAGCGCGGCGCGAAGTCGTTCCAGCCCCCCGCCGGTGCCACCTTCAGCCAGACGGCGAACACCAGGATCAACACCGGGCCGATCACGAACGAGGGGAACACATGCCCGGCATTGCCGAGCAGCATCACGAGGTAGTCGACCGCGCTGTTCTGGCGCACGGCGGCCACCGTGCCAAGGAACACACCGAGAAAGAAGGAGATGACGATGGCGCCCCCGCCTATCGCCGCGGACACCGGCAGCGCATTGGCCACCAACTCGTTGACCGACCAGTCGGCATAACGGAACGAGGCGCCCAGATCGCCGTGCAGCAGGCTGTTGAGGTAATACAGGTACTGCTGCCACAGCGGCAAATCAAGGTGGTACTTGGCCTGCAGATTGGCCAGCACCGCGGCGGACACCTTGCGCTCGTCGTCAAACGGCCCGCCCGGCGTGCCGTGCAGGAGGATATAGCAGACGGTGACAACGGCCAGCAAGGTGGGAATCGTCGCCAGGATGCGTCTGAAGGTGTAGGACCACATGGGGAATATCTCCGGGCTAGGTCTATGTCAGTGTGAGCGCCTGAACGCGTCGGCCAGGTACAGCTTAGCCCTGAAAGGCCTGCGAGGCATCAGAAAAACGTTGAAAGGCGGTGAAAAGCAGATCAAGGACAGGCAGGCGCACGGCGGCGCCCGCCATCCGGACATCAATGCTTGATGATGTACAGGTCCTTGCCGCGGTAGCGGTCCAGCGCGTTGGTGGTCGAATAACCGCCCACATAAGGCTTGACCAGGCGCGGCACGGTGTATTGCAGCAAAGGGATGATGGGATAGTCTTCCATGATCATCCTGGCGGCTTGCGTCAGCAGCGTCTTGCGCTTGGCCGGGTCCATCGACTGGTTGCCTTCATCGATCAGCGCAGAGGCCTTGCGGTTGCAGCTGTTGTGGTAGTTCTGGTCAGAATCGCACTGCACCAGCGTCAACCAGGTGGTGGCGTCGTTGTAGTCGGCGATCCAGCCGTTGCGGGCGATCTGGTAGTCCTTGTCGGTGCGCTTCTTGATCAGCACCTTGAACTCCATCGCTTCGAGTTCGACGTCCAGGCCCAGCTTGGTCTTCCACTCGGAGGCCGCAAAGATGGCCATTTTCTTGTGGTAATCGCTGGTGTTGTAGGAGAACTTGAGCTTGGTGCCGGCCGGAAGATTCGCTTCCTTCAGCAGCTTCTTGGCTTCGGCGATGCGCTTGTCGGCGGGCCACTTGGCCCAGTCGTAAGAGGTGACGTCGGCACCCGAAGTGCCTTTGACGATCACGCCGTATGCCGGGGTCTGGCCGTCGGCCGTCACGCGCTGCGCGAGGATGTCGCGGTCCAGCGCCATCGACAGCGCCTTGCGCACACGGATGTCCTTGAGTGCCGGGTCCGCATTGTTGAGCGAGTAATAGCGCAGGCCCAGCATGTCGGTGTTGCGGATTTCCTTGGGATATTGCGCCTTGTACTTGTCGAAGGTGCCTGGCGGGAGCTGGTAAACCCAGTCGTTCTCGCCCGACTCATAAAGCTTCACATCGGCATTGCCGTCTTCGACCGAGAGGTAGGTGAGTTTGGTGAGCTGGACATTCTTCGCGTCCCAGTACGCCGGGTTCTTGACCAGGATGATCTTGCTGTTGACCTGCCAGTCTTTCAGCGAGAAGGCGCCGTTGTTCACCATGTTGGCGGGCCGGGTCCAGTCCTTGCCGAATTTCTCGATGGTGGCTTTATGCAGGGGAGCGAGCTGGGGATTGGAAACGACCTCGGGCAGGAAACCGACCGGGAAAGGTGTCCTGATTTCCAGGGTGTAAGGGTCCACGGCCTTGACACCCAACTCGGTGACGGGCTTCTTGCCTTCAATGATCTCTTTGGCATTGAGCAGGAAGACGCCGTAGGTGGAAGCGTATTTGGAGGCGGTCGCCGGATCGACGAAGCGGCGCATGCTGTAGATGAAGTCTTCGGCCGTCACCGGGTCGCCGTTGGACCATTTGGCGTTCTTGCGCAGCTTGAAGACCCAGGTCAGGGGGTCCATCTGCTTCCAGCTCTCTGCCACGGCGGGGACGATCTTGCCGTTTTGGTCGGCGGCAGCCAGGCCTTCAAACATGTCGCGGATCACGTTGTTGGCCGGAACACCCGTCGCCAGTGCCGCATCCAGGGTTTCAGGCTCGGAGCCATTGTTGCGGACCAGTTCCTGCGTCTCGTGCAGCTTCACGCCCGCGGGCACCGTGGCCGCCACCGCCAGGCCAGCCAAGGCCAGCAGCACGGCGCTTGTCAGCGCCTTCATCGTCCAGTTTGAGTTCATGCCTGTTGCACTCCCGAATAGAAAATTGGCGGGCTTGTGGCCCGCCATGGTTGATGGAACGGGGCCCCTCTCGTGAGAGGAGCCCCCGTTTGCCTGTCAGTCGGCGCGAATATACCGCCGCGCCAGGCGCAGCCCCGTAGGGAGTAACCCTTCAGCAATTACCGTGCCTTCACGAAGCCATGGGTGGCGCGGAAGTCAAGGGGATACATAGGGAACACTTGCTCACAACTGAACGAGCGAGGCGACAGCCACGGGGCATGGACAGGTACCGCGATTCAAGCCGTGCATCACGGCACGGCTGGAGTCAGTGCCTGGTTCAAGCCTTCACGCAATTCCGGCGGCGAAGCGGCGGCGCCTTCTGACGCCATGGCGAGTGTCAGCAGGATTGCTATTGTTTTGATAGCTGCTTGCGCCCACGATGATTGACTTGCAGGCACAAATCACCTGAATTTTGGGTACCGGAAGAAAACCGGCCGCCCTGCTCTTGTGAGAATTTAAATAAAAATAGCTACCAGCCCAATAACCATGGGCGCAAGCAGCTATCAATCTTGTAGCGCGGGCGTCTGGTCCCGCAGACGCCCTCAGGCGCCGCGCACCCGCTCAGCGGCTGAGCTGGGTGGACGCCTTCAGGCTCAAGGCTTCCTCAGGCGGCTCTTTCCAGCCGCCACCCAAGGTCTTGTACAGCGTGACCTGGCTTTGCAGCTGTGCCAGCCGGGTTTGCACCACCGCCTGGCGTGCGGCGAACAGCGAGCGCTGTGCATCGAGCTGGTCCAGATAGCTGGCCACACCGTTCTGGTAGCGCAGATCAGCCAGTTTGAAACGCGTCGCCTCGGCATTGGCCTGCGCCTGCTGGGCACGCAGCTGCTCGCCCAAGGTGTCGCGGCCCGCCAGCGCATCGGCCACTTCACGGAAAGCCGTCTGGATGGACTTTTCGTACTGGGCGATGGCAATGTCACGCCCGGCATTGGCCGAATCCAGCCCGGCACGGTTACGGYCCGCATCAAAAAGCGGAAGGATCAGTTGCGGCGCCAGCGTCCAGCCGTAGGATCCGCTCTTGAACAGGCCCGACAGGTGCGAGCTGGCGCTGCCGGCAGAAGCCGTGAGTGAGATACGCGGGAAAAAAGCCGCACGGGCCGCGCCGATGTCGGCGTTGGCAGACAGCAGCTGTTGCTCGGCCTGGCGGATGTCTGGGCGGCGTTCCAGCAAGTCAGACGGCAGCCCCGCGGGCACGTCCACCATCATGGGGGCGTCTGCCAGACCTTTGCCGGCAGGCAAGGCCACCGCCAGGTCACCGCTCAATGGCTGGCCGATCAGCAGGGTCAGTGCGTTCTGATCCAGCGCACGCTGGCGCACCAGTTGGGCCAGCGATGCGCGGGCCGCTTCGGTCAATGACTCGGCCTGGCGGAAGTCCAGCTCGGAAGCGACGCCGTTGTCAAAGCGCAGCTTGCTGAGCTTGAAGGACTCTTCCCGTGTAGCCAGTGTTTGCTGCGTGATGGCCAGCAGTTCTTCGTCGGCCAGCAGGCTGAGGTAGGTGTTGGCCACCGATGCAATCAGGCTGATCTGTGCCGTCTTGCGACCTTCTTCCGTTGCCAGGTACTGCGCCAACGCCGCCTCTTTCAGACTGGAGACCCGGCCGAAAAAGTCGAGCTCGTAGGATGGCATCAGCAAACCGCYGGTATAAGTGCTGGTGATGCTGCCGTTACCGTTGGCATTGGGCTGGCGCGAACCGGTGATGCCGGCATTGATCGTGGGAAACTGGTCGGCACGCTGGATCCGGTACTGGGCCCTGGCTTGCTCAATATTGAGCACGGCGATGCGCAGGTCGCGGTTGTTGCGCAGCGCGGCCTCAATCAGCTGCCGCAATTTAGGGTCGCTGAAAAAAGCCTGCCACTCGATGTCGGCTGCCGCGACGGCCGGTGCGGTAGCAGCAGACTGCGCTTGCGCGGAACCGGTGGTGAAACCGGAAACAGCCGGCCACTGGTCTGCGATGGGGGCTGCCGGGCGCTCGTACTTCGGAATCATCGAGCAGCCGGCCAGGAGTGCCGCAGCACCAACCGCCAAAAGCTGCGGGAACCTGGGTTTCATGCTGGATTTACTCATGGGCTTTACCTTCACTTCCTTCTTCTCCGGTGATGCCTGCCGCCTTGGCATGCTCCGAATACATCCTGTTTTGCCGCTCGCTGCCCTTGAAGAGGCCGCGCACGACCACAAAGAACACCGGAACGAAAATCACCGCCAGGATCGTGCCGGTGATCATGCCGCCGATCACGCCGGTACCGATGGCACGCTGGCTTGCGGAGCCGGCGCCCGAAGCCAGTACCAGCGGCAGCACGCCCAGACCGAAGGCCAGCGACGTCATGACGATGGGTCGGAACCGCAGGTGCGCGGCAGCCAGCGCCGACTCGATGACACCTTTGCCCTGCGCCTGCAAGTCCTTGGCAAACTCGATGATCAGAATCGCGTTCTTCGCCGACAGGCCGATGATGGTGATCAGCCCCACCTGGAAGTACACGTCATTCGAATAACTACGCAGCAGCGTTGCCAGCAACACACCGATCACGCCTAACGGCACCACCAGGATCACCGCGAGCGGAATGCTCCAGCTTTCGTACAGGGCCGCAAGGCACAGGAACACCGCGAGGATGGCGAAACCATAGAGCAACATGGCTTGCGAGCCCGCAAGTTTTTCCTCACGCGACTGGCCCGTCCATTCGAAACCGAAGCCCTGCGGCAGTTGCGCTGCGAGTTTTTCCATCTCGGCCATTGCTGCGCCCGAGCTGTAGCCTGGCGCGGCGCTGCCGCTGATACGCACGGCCGGGTAGCCGTTGTAACGCACTGTTTGCATCGCACCCTTGATCCACCGCGTGCTGGCAAACGACGACAACGGAACCGGCAGGCCGCGGCTGTTGATGGCGTTGAGCCGGAGCAGGTCGTCGGGCTGCATGCGCGAAGGCGCGTCGGCCTGTACCACCACACGCTGCAGGCGCCCCTGGTTGGGGAAGTCGTTCACATAGCTGGATCCCAGCGAGGTCGACAGGACCGCGTTGATCGCGTCAAACGGCACGCCCAGCGCATTGGCTTTGTCACGGTCTATGTCCAGCTGCAGCTGCGGCGCATCTTCCAGGCCGTCGGGCCGTACCTGTGTGAGCACCGGACTCTTGGCAACCATGCCCAAAAGCTGGTTGCGTGCGTTGATAAGCGCATCATGGCCCGCACCTCCGCGGTCCTGCAGGCGGAAGCTGAAGCCCGAGGCCGTTCCCAGTTCGGGAATGGGTGGGGGGCTGAGCGGAAAGATGAAGGCATCACGCACACCCATGAGGGCGCCGAAAGCCCGTCCTGCTATCGCTGAGGCCGAATGCGCTTCGCCGTCGCGCTCGTTCCAGTCCTTGAGCGTCACGAACGCCAGCGCGGCATTCTGGCCCTGGCCGGAAAAGCTGAAGCCAAGCACGCCGACCATGCTTTCGACTTCCGGCTGCTTGAGCATGAAACCCTCGACTTTCTCCATCACCGAAAGCGTGCGCTCGTAAGTTGCGCCCGGCGGCAACTGCACGTTCACCAGCAGGTTGCCCTGGTCTTCATTGGGCAGGAAGGATGTGGGCAAACGCAGGTATACCACCGCCACAGCGGCAATGATGGCCACATAGATCACCAGGTAACGTGCGGCGCGTTTGAGAATACGCGCGACCATGCTTTCATAGCTTTTTGCGGTGCGCGAGAACCCCCGGTTGAACCAGCCGAAAAAACCCTTTTTCTCGTGATGGTGCCCAGCCTCAACCGGCTTGAGCAGCGTGGCGCAAAGTGCCGGCGTGAGGGACAGGGCCAGGAAGGCGGAAAAGCCGATGGACGAAACCATCACGGCGGAGAACTGGCGGTAGATGTTGCCGGTCGAGCCCGCGAAAAATGCCAAAGGCACAAACACGGAAATCAGCACCACGGTGACGCCAATGATGGCGCCCGAAATCTGGCCCATCGCCTTGCGGGTGGCCTCCAGCGGCGGCAGGCCCTCTTCGGTCATGATGCGTTCGACGTTTTCGACGACCACGATCGCATCATCGACGACGATACCGATCACCAGCACCATGCCGAACATGGTGAGCACGTTGATCGAGAAACCGAGCGCCAGCAAGGTGGCGAAAGTGCCCAGCAATGCAATCGGCACCACGATGGTCGGGATGATGGTGTAGCGCCAGTTCTGCAGGARCAGGAACATCACGAGGAACACCAGGGCCACCGCCTCAAACAGCGTTTCCGCGACCTGGGAAATCGAAATCTTGACGAAGCGCGAGCTGTCGTAGGGGATGCTCCACTTCATGCCTTGCGGAAAATAGCGCTCGAGTTCGGTCATCTTGGTTCGAACGGCCTTGGCAGCGGCAAGCGCGTTGCCGCTGGGTGCCAGCTGAACACCGATACCGATCGCCGTCTTGCCGTTCAGGCGAGCCGACGTGGCATACGTTTGGCCACCCAGTTCAATGCGGGCCACGTCTTTAAGGCGCACCGACGAACCGTCGGTGTTGGCGCGAAGGACAATGTTGCCGAACTGCTCGACATTGGCAAGCTGGCCGGTGACTACCACGGTGGCAGCAATGCCTTGTCCCGCTACATTGGGACGGTCGCCGATGCTGCCGGCCGACACCTGGGCATTTTGCGCGCGGATGGCGTTGTTAACGTCATTTGCCGACAGGCTGAAACCCGTGAGCTTGGCCGGGTCCAGCCAGATGCGCATGGCGCGCTCACTGCCGAAGAGCTGGGCTTGGCCGATTCCTTTGACACGCTGGATCTCGGGCACGATGTTGCGCGAAGCGTAATCACCGAGCGCGACGGGGTCGTGCGCGGGATTGTCGGACGACAGCATGATGAACAGCAGGAAGTTGGAGCGTGATTTGTCGACGCGAACGCCTTGCTGCGTGACGGCGGCGGGCAGCCGCGGCGAGGCGCGCGACAGGCGGTTCTGCACATCCACCTGCGCGAGATCGGGGTTGGTGCCGGGCTCGAAGCTCAGCGTGATGCTGCCGGAGCCGTCGGCCTGCGCCACCGACTCCATGTAGATCAGGCCGGGTGAACCGTTCATTTCGCGCTCGATCACCGACAACACGCTGTCTTCGAGCGTCTGGGCAGAGGCGCCGGGATAGGCGGTGTTGACGACAATCGAAGGCGGCGCGACGGGCGGGTACTGGGCAATCGGCAGCTGCGTGATAGCCACGCCGCCGACCACCAGGATGAACAGTGCGATCACCCAGGCAAAGATCGGCCGATCAATAAAAAACTTGGCCATGTAGTTGGCTCCTTACTTCGCTGCTGCAGAAGCAGCGGAGGCCGCAGGCGCAGCAGCTTGCGCACCGGAGGCGGCGGATACGGGGGCGGAAGCCGCATCGGCCGGCTTCGCACCGGCCGGTTGCCATGGCACGGGCTTCACGGGTGCACCTGGCTGCAGTTTCTGGAATCCATCCACCATGACTTTTTCGCCGGTCTTCAGACCGTCGAGCACCACCCACTGGTTGCCCTTGGCGGAGCCAATCTTGATGGGGCGCGGGCTGACTTTTCCATCGTCACCCACCACCATGACAGTGTCGCCCTGCGCGGTGCGCGTGACAGCTTGCTGGGGCAAGGTGATGGCATTGCTGGCCTGCGCCTGCTCCAGGCGTACGCGCACATAAAGGCCGGGAAGCAGCTGGCCACCGGGATTGGGCACCTCTGCCCTCAGGGTCACCTGCCCCGTCGTGGAGTCGACCGTCAGGTCGGAAAACAGCAGGCGGCCGGGGCGGGCGTATTCAGTGCCATCTTCGAGCACGATGCGCACGCTGGCCGCTTCGGCACCGGTGGCACGTTTGAACTGGCCACTTTCCATGGCGGCACGCAGCTTCATGATTTCAGGAGCGGATTGCGTGAAGTTCACATACATGGGGTTGATTTGCTGGACCACAGCCAGCTGGGTGGCCTCGCCCTGACCAACCAGGGCGCCTTCGGTGACCAATGCGCGGCCAATGCGGCCCGAGATCGGGGCTGTCACTGCCGCGTAGCCCAGATTGATGCTGGCTGTCTGCACATTCGCCTTGCCCACGGCAACGTCGGCCTCCGCCTGCTTTTGCGCCGCGACAGCGTTGGCATATTCCTGCTTGCTGATGGCGTTAGCTTCTACCAGCGGCTTGTAACGCTCGGCCAATGCGGCGGCCTGCGCCAGGTTGGCCTCGGCGCGCGCCTGGCCCGCTTTCGCGCTGGCGGCGGCGGCGGCATACGGTGCGGGATCAATCGTGAACAGCGCCTGCCCTTCTTTCACGTCGCTGCCTTCACGGAACAGCCGTTTTTGCAGGATACCGGCCGCACGGGCCCTGACCGCACCCTTGCCGCATCCGGCCAGGAACAATGTGAGTGCAGCAATCAGGACGAGAGGCTGGTATGGCGCAAACGGGGAGAATAAAGGCGAATGGACAATGCGAGACTTGGGCATGCTGATCCTCAAAATTTGGGAAAAAAGCGGAAAACGGAATATGTGAGCGGCATTTGATGCAAGTCATCGTTTTGCCGAAAACAAAAAGAATAAGGGTTTTTACGAGTGATATAGTTTACATACATTTGTGAATGTATACGACAACCCGTTAAATTGACTTGCAGGAGACATGGATTGGCCCGTCGGACAAAAGAAGAAGCCATGGCGACCCGGCACAAGCTGCTGGATGCTGCGGAACACCTGTTTCAGGCGCAAGGTGTCTCACGCACAAGCCTGCAGGACATTGCACGCCGCGCAGGCGCTACACGCGGTGCTGTCTACTGGCATTTCAAGGACAAGGCAGACCTGTTCAACGCCATGATGGAACGGGTCACCCTGCCCATGGAAAACGCGTTCAACCAGGAAATTGACCCGCAGCAACATCCGGGCGAGGACCTCCTCAATCCGATGGACAGGATACGACGTTCCACTGCCAACGCGCTGCGACAAATTGTGACTGACGCGCAAACGCGGCGCGTGTTTGAAGTGGCGACCCAGAAGGTCGAATATGTGGAAGAACTCCAGGCGGTTCGCCTGCGTCACCTGGCAGTGCGCGGTGGTTTTTTATCCGGCATCCAGCAAAGCATGGAGGCGGCAACTGCACAGATGCGCCTCCAGTTACCTGCGCCGGCTTCAGCGGCGGCGCAGGGGCTACATGCGCTGATCGATGGCCTGATACAGAACTGGCTGCTGGATCCGGGGGCTTTTGACCTGTTGGAGGTCGGCCAGCATGCGATTGATGTTTACCTGAGGGGACTCGGCTTTCCTGGCTCACCTGCAGCTTCAGGCTCGCCCAAGCCGGCTTAGTGCAAATGCCGGGGCTTGCGGCCACCGCCGCCATGGCCCGAACCGCCCGGCGGTCCGCCCAGGCCGCGCGGCGGTTTACCGAGTTGCATCGAGTTCACCAGTGCATCAAAGCGCTGCTCGAACAGCTTGTCGACAGCCGCAACGACCTCACCGAGCTCTGATCCGTCAAAGTGGCGCTCCATCAGGCCGATCATGTCCTGGACCAGGAGATCGCGCTGCACCTGCATGATGGCTGCCGGCGTGGGGCCCACAAAATACATCGCGAAATCATCACGGGCCTCCTCATCGTCGGCACCTTCATCTTCGTCAAAGTCGGAGTCATAGAAGGTCACTTCGATGGGAGCGCCCGCTTCCGCGAGGTCGTTCAGGCCCATGCACATTTCGTCAAGCGCCTGGCGAAAATCTTCGTCACCAGGGACTGTCCAGCACATTTGCAGCAAATGTTTTTGCGCGTCGAACCGGATGCCCGGCTCTTCCTCATAAGCGCTGGCAGCACCGGCCGCCAGGGACTTGGAGCCGGTGTACTTCCACAGCGGCTTGAGGGCCTCCTGCAGCTGTTCAAAATTAACGTCCGCGCGCAATGGCACTTCGCCGTGGACGTGGATCTCAAAAGGTGTGTTGTAGCGGGACATGATGGAATTTATCTTACCCAGTTTTCAAAAGCGCGCCCGGCGCGTGGGTGAGCCGCCCAATCGTGGTGCCTGAGACCGGAATCGAACCGGTACGCCCGTTATTCACGAAGCGGCGGATTTTAAGTCCGCTGTGTCTACCTATTTCACCACTCAGGCTCAAACGCCGTATTCAAACGTCCGGCAGCGTATTGTCAAACAAAAAAGCCCCATAACTGGGGCTGGTTGCAGGGAGCTGTGATGGAGGCGCGGGCCGGAGTCGAACCGACCTACTCGGATTTGCAATCCGGTACATAACCGCTTTGTTACCGCGCCGTATTCTGTCTGCCTGATAAAGCCCTACGGCTTTACCCAATAATCCAACGAAACCCCCAATGAAAAAGGACAGCATTTTTAAAGTGCTGCCCTTTGAATTGGAGCGGGAGAAGAGTCTCGAACTCTCGACCTCAACCTTGGCAAGGTTGCGCTCTACCAACTGAGCTACTCCCGCGATTACAGCCTCAAATTATAGCGTAGTTTTTTGRGCTTTTCCAAAAGCCGCAAAAAACTTTGCGAAAGGCCTCATTAATGCTTCACCGTACCGGCTGCTTCCGCAGGCGGAACCACAGCAGCCGGCGCAACAACAGCGGCTTCCTCGTCGGTCAGCGGAACAGGCTGGCGCTCGAGCGCAACCTGCAACACCTGGTCGATCCATTTCACCGGCACGATCTCCAGGCCGCTCTTGACGTTGTCTGGAATCTCCTGCAGGTCCTTGGCATTTTCCTCGGGGATCAGCACGGTCTTGATGCCRCCCCTCAAGGCRGCGAGCAGYTTTTCCTTSAGCCCGCCGATGGCCGTGACCTCGCCGCGCARSGTGATCTCRCCCGTCATGGCCACATCACCGCGCACAGGGATACCCGTCATCGCTGAAACAAAAGCGGTGGTCATCGCGGCACCCGCGCTTGGGCCGTCCTTCGGTGTTGCCCCGTCCGGTACGTGGATATGGATATCGCGCTTTTCAAACATCTCGTCCTTGATGCCGAGAACCTTGGAACGGCTGCGCACCACCGTGCGTGCGGCCTCAACGGATTCCTTCATGACATCGCCCAGCGATCCCGTACGTGTGATCACGCCCTTGCCGGGCATCATGGCAGCCTCAATCGTCAGCAAGTCGCCGCCGACTTCCGTCCACGCCAGCCCCACCACCTGGCCGACCTGGTTTTGTTGTTCGGCACGACCATAGTTGAACTTGCGCACGCCCAGAAAATCGTTGAGGTTATCGGGTGTCACGACGACCTTGGGTGTCATCTTCTTGAGCTGGATACCCTTGACCACCTTGCGGCAGATCTTGGAGAGTTCGCGCTCAAGCGAGCGCACGCCGGCTTCACGTGTGTAGTAACGCACGATGTCACGCACCGCCTGCTCCTGCACTTCAAGCTCTTCTTCCTTCACGCCGTTGTTCTTGACCTGCTTGGGCAACAGATAGCGCATTGCGATGCTGGTCTTTTCGTCTTCGGTGTAACCGGAAAGGCGAATCACCTCCATGCGGTCCAGCAAGGCTGGCGGAATGTTCATCGAGTTCGAGGTGGCCACGAACATCACGTCGCTCAGGTCGAAGTCCACCTCGACATAGTGGTCACCGAAGGTGTGATTCTGCTCAGGGTCGAGCACCTCCAGCAGCGCGCTGGACGGGTCGCCACGGAAGTCGGTGCCCAGCTTGTCGATCTCATCCAGCAGGAACAGCGGATTGCGCGTGCCGGCCTTGGTCAGGCTCTGCAGGACCTTGCCCGGCAAAGCGCCAATATAGGTACGGCGATGGCCGCGGATTTCAGCTTCATCGCGCATGCCGCCCAAAGCCATACGCACATACTTGCGGCCCGTGGCCTTGGCGATCGACTGGCCCAGGGAGGTTTTGCCGACCCCGGGAGGCCCAACCAGGCACAGGATAGGAGCCTTGAGCTTGTCCACGCGCTGCTGCACCGCAAGATACTCAACAATGCGGTCTTTGACTTTTTCAAGACCATAGTGGTCTTCGTTGAGAACGTTCTCGGCGTTGCCCAGGTCGTGTTTGATCTTGGTCTTTTTGCTCCACGGCAGGCCGGTCAGCACATCGATATAGGTGCGCACCACGGTCGCCTCCGCGGACATCGGCGACATGAGTTTGAGCTTCTTGAGCTCGCTCTCGGCCTTTTTACGGGCTTCCTGCGGCATCTTGGCGGTCTTGATCTTTTTCTCGATCTCTTCGATGTCCGCCCCCTCTTCGCCTTCGCCCAGTTCCTTCTGGATGGCCTTGACCTGCTCGTTGAGGTAAAAATCGCGCTGGTTCTTTTCCATCTGGCGCTTCACACGCCCGCGGATTTTTTTGTCGACGTTGAGGATGTCGACCTCACGCTCAAGCTGTTCGTACAGGTTCTCCAGCCGGGCCTTGACATTGTCAAGATCCAGGATCACCTGCTTCGCATCCAGCTTGAGCGGCAGGTGCGCGGCAATCGTGTCGGCCAGGCGTCCCGCATCGTCGATGCTGGAAATCGAGGTCAGTATCTCGGGCGGAATCTTCTTGTTCAATTTGACGTAATGGTCAAACTGCTGCATCACGGCACGGCGCAATGCTTCTATCTCACTGGTCTTGTCACCGGCGATCACAACCACGGGCTCTACAGGTGTGACATTGGCCGTGAAATGCTGCTCGCCCTCTTCGATCTTGTTCACACTGGCGCGCTGCTGTCCTTCCACCAAAACCTTGACAGTACCGTCAGGCAATTTGAGCAGTTGCAGGATCGTGGCAACGCAGCCCACCTGGAACATATCTTCCACCGAAGGCTCATCCTTGGCCGCAGCCTTCTGCGCCACCAGCATGATGCGGCGCTCGGCCTCCATCGCCGACTCCAGCGCCTTGATGCTCTTGGGGCGGCCCACGAACAGGGGGATCACCATGTGCGGAAAGACCACCACATCCCGCAAAGGCAGGAGGGGAAGGTCAATGGGGGTGGAAGGCAATGAAGTTTGTCCGGACATATAAACCTTAAACGTTAGCCGTGACGGCCAGTTGCATGGCCCGGCGAAACACAATCAACCCAGACATGGGGCGCAGGAGGCGCTTTTCAAGCATTCCGGCCAGCCTTTTGGGATGTTCAGGCTTTCTTGGCCGCTTCACGGTACACAAGCAAGGGGGCTTTGTTTTCTTCGATTGTGGACTCGTCCACCACCACTTTATCCACATTGCTGGCATTCGGCAGGTCGAACATGGTGTCGATCAGCGACTGCTCCAGGATGGAACGCAAGCCGCGCGCACCGGTTTTACGGGCCAGCGCCCTGCGGGCAATCGCTTTGAGTGCGGAGGGCCGGATTTCCAGATCAACCCCTTCCATGGCCAGCAACTTGCTGAATTGCTTGACCACGGCATTTTTGGGTTCTGTAAGGATCTGCACCAAGGCGTCTTCTGTGAGCTCGGCCAGCGTCGCCACGACCGGCATCCGGCCGACCAGCTCAGGAATCAGCCCGAACTTGATCAGGTCTTCAGGCTCGACATCCTTGAAGGCTTCGGTCAGGCTGCGGGCCTTCTTGCTCTTGACGGCCGCGCCAAAACCGATCCCGGAAGCTTCGGTCCGGTTCTCGATGACCTTTTCCAGGCCCGAGAATGCACCGCCGCAGATAAACAGGATATTCGTGGTGTCCACCTGCAGGAAGTCCTGGTTGGGGTGCTTGCGGCCGCCCTGTGGCGGCACCGACGCCATCGTTCCTTCGATCAGTTTGAGCAGCGCCTGCTGCACACCCTCGCCGGACACGTCACGCGTGATGGAAGGGTTGTCGGACTTGCGCGAAATCTTGTCAATTTCGTCAATGTAGACAATCCCCTGCTGGGCACGTTCAACTTCGTAATTGCAGCTCTGCAGCAGCTTCTGAATGATGTTTTCGACATC
>NZ_JBFUAZ010000073.1:0-10718 GCF_056406035.1 Polaromonas sp. P1_E1_2
AGCCTACAGCAAGGCCTTCAAGACCGACCCGACTTCGGCCTTCGGCGGCATCATCGCCCTCAATTGCCCGCTCGACGAGCGCGCCGCACAGCAGATTTCCAAGCAGTTTGTCGAAGTGCTGATGGCGCCTGCCTTCACACCCGAAGCGCTGGAAGTGTTCAAGACCAAGGTCAACGTGCGGATTTTGCAGATTGACCTGCCGCCCGGCGGCGACACGGCCTGGAAGCAGGGCCGCAACCTGATGGACGTCAAGCGCGTTGGCTCGGGCCTGTTGATGCAGACCGCAGACAACCACGAACTGGCCATCGGCGACCTGAAAGTCGTCAGCAAGCTGCAGCCGACGCAGGAGCAGCTGCATGACATGCTGTTTGCCTGGAAGGTTGCGAAGTACGTCAAGTCCAACGCCATCATCTTTTGCAAGGACGGCATGACACTGGGCGTCGGCGCCGGCCAGATGAGCCGCATCGATTCGGCTCGCATCGCCTCCATCAAGGCCGCCAACGGCGGGCTGACGCTGCAGGGCTCAGCAGTGGCGAGCGACGCTTTTTTCCCTTTCCGCGACGGCCTCGACGTGGTGGTGGACGCCGGCGCGACCTGCGTGATCCAGCCCGGTGGCAGCATGCGGGACGACGAGGTTATCGCGGCAGCCGACGAGCGCGAAGTGGTGATGGTGCTGACCGGGGTCCGGCACTTCCGGCATTAAGTCACGTTTTAAGGGTTTTTGATCGATAGCCCAATGGGAATGGGCGCGAACAGCTATCAAATTGATAGCATAACGCGTCCCTTTTCCCTTTTGGGTGAACAGGCCAGAGGCGGCGCAAGAACACTTCCGCACCTTGAACCCTGCATCAATGTACGGCCGCTATTGATTTAATAGCCGCTCGCGCCCGCCCTGATTGGGCTGAAGCCCGAATACTGCAATATATGTCAGGGCGCTGCCTTAGCCGGCGGCGAAGAACCTGGCCGCAGCCGCCACCGTCGCTTCGATGTCCGCGTCCGTATGCGCCGAACTCACAAAGCCTGCTTCATATAGCGCCGGCGCGTAATACACCCCGCTGTCCAGCATCGCATGAAAGAAGCGATTGAACGCAGGGCTGTCGGTCGTCATGACCGTGGCGTAGTTCTGCGGTAATTGGCCGAGCAGGAAAAAGCCGAACATGCCGCCTTCGCTGTCACCGCAAAATGGCACACCGGCCTTGCCGGCAGCCTGCGTGAGGCCGGTGACCAGGCTGCGGGTTCGGGCGCCCAGTGCTTCGTAAAAGCCGGGTTTGGCGATCTCGCGCAAGGTTGCCAGGCCGCAGGCGGTGGCCACGGGGTTGCCTGATAGCGTGCCGGCCTGGTAGACCGGGCCCAGCGGTGCCAGTTGCTCCATCACGGCGCGCGTGCCGCCAAAGGCGGCCAGTGGCATGCCGCCGCCTATCACCTTGCCCATGACCGTCATGTCGGGCTTGAAGCCGGGAATGCTGCGGGCGTAAACGCTCTGGGCGCCACCCAGCGCCACGCGAAAGCCGGTCATGACCTCGTCGAACACGAGCAGGGCACCGTGCTGCGTACACAGTTCGCGGCAGCGCTTCATGAAGGGCACGCTGGCACGCACAAAGTTCATGTTGCCGGCGATCGGCTCGATCATCAGGCAGGCGATGTCCTTGCCGTGCAGCGCGAAGGCTTCTTCGAGCTGGGTGAGGTGGTTGTATTCGAGCACCAGGGTGTGCTGCACCACTTCGGGCGGCACGCCGGCGCTGGTCGGGTTGCCGAAAGTGGCCAGGCCTGAACCGGCCTTGACCAGCAGGGCGTCGGCATGACCGTGGTAGCAGCCTTCGAATTTGATGATCTTGCTGCGGCCCGTGGCGCCGCGCGCCAGGCGGATCGCGCTCATGGCTGCCTCGGTGCCTGAGCTGACCAGGCGCACCATCTCGAGCGAAGGCACAAGGCGCACGATTTCCTCGGCGAGCTCCACTTCACGCTCGGTCGGTGCGCCGTAGGAAAAGCCTTCCAGTACGGCTTTTTGCACGGCTTCAACGACCGCCGGATGGCCATGGCCCAGGATCATGGGACCCCAGGAACCGATGTAGTCGATGTAACGCCGACCGTCCGCATCCCAGAAGTAGGCGCCCTGTGCGCGCTGGATAAAACGGGGTGTGCCGCCTACCGCCTTGAAGGCCCGAACCGGGGAGTTGACGCCACCGGGGATCAGCTTTTTGGCACGCTCAAACAGCGCGTTGTTGCGGGAGAGTTCGGCGGAAAGGGGCTTGGCAGGGGGCTTAGTGTTTGGTTGTTCCATTGGGGGGCAGGTCAATTTCAGTCTTCAAAACCAGGGCGGCATCATCGCCAGGCTCGGCATCAGCCGCTTCGTCTTCGGATTCATCGACATCAGCCTGTGCCCAGAACAGGCGGTCCGGCACGATATTGCCCATGCCGGGATGAAAGCCGGCATCCAGGCTGTGGTCCAGGTAAGTCAGTGCCTCGGAGGTGGCCGCCTGCAGGTCATGGCCGTTGGCCAGCAGTGCGCAAAGGGCCGCAGACAGCGTATCACCTGCACCGGCAAAGACCGCCTCGAAACGTTCGAATTTCTCGCTGTAAAGCACGGCTTGCGGCGTGGCCAGCACGTTGTCGATGAATTGGTCGGGCATGGGGATTCCGGTGACCAGCGTGTAGGGAACACCCAGGTCGGCAGCGGCCTTGGCAATATCCCGAGCCGAGGGATTGCGCTCCCCGGACCAGTCCGGCAGCAGCCAGCGCCATAGGCTGCTGTGGTTGCCGACCAACACTGTGGTTTGCGGCAGCATCAGCTCGCGAAAGGCGTCCAGATAGCTGTCGATTTCGCTTTCTTCCCACCACGACAGGTTGGGCATATAGGCGATCAGCGGCACATCGGCATAGTCCGAGGCGATCTCGGCAATGGTGCTGATGTTCTCGGGGCTGCCGACAAACCCGACCTTGATGGCGGATACCGCCATGTCTTCCAGCGCCGAGCGGGCCTGGTCGGTTACAGCCTCTTCGTCGAATGAAAAATGGTCGAAAATTTCGGCCGTGTCGCGCACATAAGCGCCTGTTACAACTGCCAGCGCGTGGGCTCCGGCAGAAGTGATCGATGCAATATCAGCAGTCAATCCGCCCGCTCCGCTGGGGTCGTTGGCGTTGAATGTCATGACGCAAGCCGGCGATGCGTCGGTATCCTCGATTTGGAGTTGTYGGCTGTCCAGTTGAGGATTTTTGGGGTTTGCCATAGGCTGCGATTTTGCCTTGTACGCGAATAAGCAACGCCGCCTCGATACAATTGTTGCATTCTATTCGAAGGCAACTTAAGCTGTGACTCAATCAATGACGTGGATGTGTTTAATTTGTGGGTGGATTTACGACGAAGCTGCCGGTGCGCCCGAACACGGGATTGCCGCCGGGACGCCATGGGCGCAAGTGCCCATGAACTGGACCTGTCCCGAATGCGGAGCCCGCAAGGAAGACTTTGAAATGGTTCAGATATAAGCGTCTTAGGCACTTGCCTGGACAATCGCAGGCCGGCATTTGCCGAGGGCCTGCAACATGAGGAGCATAGGCAGTGAGTATTCCCAGTTCCGGACTGAAGGTTTTGGTCATCGATGACAGCAATACCATTCGGCGCAGCGCCGAGATATTCCTGAAGCAGGGGGGGCATGAGGTATTGTTGGCCGAAGACGGGTTTGATGCCCTGTCCAAGGTCAACGACTACGAACCCAACCTGATTTTCTGCGACATTTTGATGCCCCGCCTGGATGGCTATCAAACCTGTGCGATTATCAAGCGCAACGCAAAGTTTGCTGGCGTCCCGATCGTCATGCTGTCCTCAAAAGACGGCGTTTTCGACAAGGCGCGGGGTCGTATGGTGGGTTCGCAAGACTACCTGACCAAACCTTTTACAAAAGATCAGCTGCTGCAGACCGTACAGGATCTCGGCAGCGCTAAACAAGGAGTAGTGTGATGGCAATCAAGAAAATACTGGTAGTTGACGACTCCAAAACCGAATTGATGTTCTTGACCGATCTGCTGGTCAAAAATGGTTTCACCGTCAAAACTGCTGAAAATGCAGAGGATGCATTTCGCCGCCTGGCGGAAGACAAGCCCGAACTGATCCTGATGGATGTGGTGATGCCGGGGCAAAACGGGTTCCAGCTGACGCGCGCCATCACGCGCGACCCGTTGTACTCGGATATCCCCATCATGATGTGCACCAGCAAGAACCAGGAAACTGACCGTGTCTGGGGCATGCGGCAGGGCGCCCGCGACTACATCACCAAGCCTGTGGATGCTGATGAGCTGATGGCCAAAATCAAGGCCCTTGGCTGATTTACGGCGTAAAACCAAAGCATGGCGAACAGACAAGCACTTAGAGAGCTACAAACCCGGCTGGCCGACAGGTTGCAGATTGCGCGGACGCAAGGCGTTGCCGCGTCCTGGCTGGCCGTGGAGGCTGGCGGGAAGAAATACCTGTTTCCCCTGAGCCAATCCGGTGAAAWTTTCCCGTGGGTCAGTACGCAGCCTGTTCCGTATACGCAAGCCTGGTTCGCCGGTGTTGCCAATTTGCGCGGCGGCCTGTTTGGTGTCGTGGATCTGGCGAGTTACGTCAGCGGCAAAGCACCCCCTCCCAAAAACGAGCTTGCACGCACGGATTCCAGGCTTGTTGCACTCAACAGTGCCCTGGAAGTTAACTGCGCATTGCTGATCGACAAGCTGTCCGGGCTGCGCAATCAGGAGGCGTTCAGTGATTTTTCCGAAAAAGCGCCCGACGCGCCCGATTTCTTTGGCAACCAGTACGTTGACCTTAATGGTGCGACCTGGCAGGAAATCAACCTTCAGTTGCTTGCCCAGCAAGCGCATTTTTTGACGATAGGCGCATAGCGCACACTGTTTCTCTCCCGGAAGGCTCACCATGTCTGTTATTGAAAATATCCAGAAGCTATTTAAAACCAAGCCCGATCAGCCCGAGGACAGCATGGACATGGCTTCCGTCGGTACGCCAGATCCTCTTGCGACCGGAGCCATGGATCAGGCTGCGCTTCAGACCGCAGCGATTCGGCAGCCGGGTGGAAATGACGATGCTTTCGCGCCCAGCCGCATGGCGACCGCCGAGGACGGCGCACCTGCGGTAAATCAAGAGCTGCTGCGTCTGCCTTTATTGGGCCGCAGGACCATCGGTCAGCATCAGCGGGTGCTGGTGTTTTTCCTCGCCGTCGCGGTGGCTGTCCTGGGTACGGTGACTTTCCTGGCGCTGAGCCAGGCGGATAAAGTGGCTCAACAGGTGGCGGCCACCGGGCAGTCTTTGATGCAGTCGCAGCGTCTGGCGAAATCGGTGTCTCAGGCGCTGGTGGGCAGTGCCCAGGCCTTCCCTGACGTGCGTGAGAGTTCTGACGTACTGGCAAAAACCGTGCGCGGACTGAAATCCGGTGAAGAAAGTCTGCGTCTGGCGCCAGTGAGTGATGACCTGCAATCTGACGTGGAAAAGGTCACGCCTTTCATGGAGCGCGCTGAAAAGAACGCGAAAACCGTGATGGGTCAGCAAAATATTCTGACCCAGGTGGGCAACGCCCTGCGCACCATTAACCGCCAGTCTTCGGATTTGCTGGAAATTGCAGAAACTGTTTCGTCACTCAAACTCCAGCAGAATGCGGCGCCGGCTGAAATTTCGGCATCCGGTCAGCTGGTGATGTTGACCCAGCGGATTGGTAAGTCTGCCAATGAGTTCCTGACCATGGAGGGCGTGAGCCCTGAAGCCGTGTTCCTGCTGGGCAAGGATTTGAACTCGTTCAAGGAAATTGCGCAGGGTTTGCAGGAAGGCAGCCCCGAGTTGCGCCTGGCCGGCTCCAAAGATCCGCAAACGCGCGAGCGGCTGGAAGCCCTGATGGCGCTCTATGAGCAAACCCGTGTGCAAGCTGGTGCCATTTTGGGTAACTTGCAGGGCCTGGTGTCTGCCCGTGAAGCGCAATCTTCGATTATTGCGGACAGTGAGCCCCTTCGCCGTGGCCTTGAGGATTTGCAGGGCAAGTTGTCGCTGCAAACCGGTCTGAGCGTTTTGTCGCTGGCCATCCTCGCGGGTGCTGCTACCTTTGCCCTATTGTGCGCAGCTGGCCTGGCCAAGCTGCAGGTGGAAGACAGTAAGCAGCGTCAGGCTGTTGCTGAAACCCAGCGACAGGAAGCGAAAGGGCAAGAGCAGGACGCCAAGCGCGTCAACGACGCCAACCAGGCCGCCATTTTGCGGTTGATGAACGAGTTGCAGACAGTGGCTGAAGGTGACTTGACGCAGGAAGCGACTGTGACCGAGGACATTACCGGCGCTATCGCCGACTCGGTGAACTACACGGTGGAAGAGTTGCGGCAGCTGGTGGGTAACGTACAGAACACGGCGACCCGCGTTGCGCAAACGACGGCCCAGGTGGAAAGTACCTCTACCGAACTGCTGGCAGCGTCCACTGAGCAGCTGCGCGAGATTCGTGAAACCGGCCAGTCGGTGCTTGATATGGCATCCCGAATTAACGAGGTGTCCACACAGGCGCAGGAATCTTCCCAGGTGGCGCGCCAATCGCTGACAGCCGCCGAATCCGGCCTGCAGGCTGTGCAGAACGCCATCGGCGGTATGAACTCCATCCGCGACCAGATCCAGGAAACCTCCAAGCGGATCAAGCGACTGGGTGAGTCCTCGCAGGAGATTGGTGAAATTACCGAACTGATTTCAGACATTACCGAACAGACCAACGTGCTGGCGCTGAACGCCGCCATTCAGGCCGCGTCAGCCGGCGAAGCCGGACGAGGCTTCTCGGTGGTTGCGGAAGAGGTGCAGCGACTGGCTGAACGTTCCGCAGATGCTACGCGCCAGATTTCGGCCCTGGTGAAAGCAATTCAGACCGACACGCAGGATGCCGTGGCCGCTATGGAACGCTCCACGCAGGGTGTGGTTGAAGGGGCCAAGCTGTCCGATAACGCGGGTACCGCGCTGACCGAGATTGACCAGGTGTCACGCCGGCTTGCTGACCTGATTGAGCAGATTTCAAACTCCGCCTCCCGCGAAGCCGCATCGGCGAACGTGGTGGCCGGCAACATTCAGCACATTTTCGCGGTGACGGAGCAAACGGGAGAAGGTACCCGTTCCACGGCACAGCAGGTGCGAGACCTTTCCCGCATGGCCGAAGAGCTGCGCCAGTCGGTGTCCCGATTCAAGATCGCCTGATGCCAGCTTGTCGTGCGCTGAACGCAGCTTTCGCCCCTGACACCGATTCCTGAACCGGCCCGTTATCTATGCAATCCAACGTCCCGAACTCAACAGCTGCCGAGCTCGACCTCGCTGTCAATGACCTGGGCCCCCTGGCCTGGGTACTTGACGAACTTCGCAAGTCGCTGGACGGTGCTGCCAAAGCGCTGAAGCGTTTTGTGCGGGACGCAGAAGCCGCGCGTGGGTCCGATCTTGCGGCGCTTGACGCCAGCCAGTTGCGCATCGCACGGCAGCAACTGCATCAGGCCGTGGGCGCGCTTGAAATGGTGGGCCTTGCGGGGCCAGCCTTGGTGTTGCGGGCGATGGAAGCTGCGGTACAGAAATTTGTGCAGCAACCTGAGCAATGCAGCCAGGACGCTGCCGGAAAAATCGAACGCGCCAGTTTTGCGCTGACCGAGTATCTTGAAGGTGTGCTGGCCGACAAGCCCGTGTCACCCGTTTCGCTTTTCCCCCAATACCGTGATGTGCAGGAATTGGTGCGGGCCGACCGCATTCATCCGGCTGACTTGTGGCCGCTTGAGTGGCGCTGGCTGGAGCCGGAACTGGCGACGACAGCGGAGCCCCGCAATTACGATGATGGTGCTCGCGCTGTCATGGATCAATCGGTGCTTCAAATCATGAAGGGTAAGGCACCGCAGGCAGCCAAAAAAATGAAGGAGCTCAGCCTCGGATTTGCGGCCAGACAGGCGGACCGCCAACCCAGGATATTCTGGAAGATCGCGGCGGCCTATTTCGAAGCGGTCGCGCATGAGTTGCTCGGGTCGGACATCTATGTACGGCGAGCTGCATCGCGAATCCTGATGCAGTATGCCTCGCTTGCCAAGGGTGATACGGGGGTATCGGATCGGCTGGCGCAGGATTTGCTCTTCTTCTGTTCACAGGCTGTTTCTCCTCGCGCCAGCGACACGCCTGCACTTTCGGCAATCCGGTCAGCCTATGGTCTCAACCGATTCAAACCGGTGGACTATGAGCTCGTTCAATTCGGGCGTTTTGATCCGGCTCTGCTCGCCCAGGCCCGCAAGCGCATCACGTCTGCGAAAGAAACCTGGTCGTCGCTTTCCGCCGGGGACGCCAATAAATTCAAGTCCGTGACGGACCAGTTCAGCCTCGTCACGGATTCTCTGCTCAAGCTTCATCCGCCCAGCGAACCACTCGCGCAGGCGCTGACTCGCGCCGTGGATACGACGGTCCGGTCTGGTCAGGCCCCTGGAATAGAACTGGCCATGGAAGTGGCCACCTCGGTGCTTTACCTTGAAGCCGCTTTTGATGACCTGGATCCCAACGATCCCCAGCTGGCTGTGAGAACCGCCAATCTTGCTGAACGGCTGGAAGGCGTCCGTGCAGGCGGCGAGCCACAGCCTCTGGAAGGCTGGATGGAAGAGCTGTACCGCCGGGTCAGCGACAAGCAGACCATGGGCAGCGTAGTCGGTGAGTTGCGTGTGTCGCTGGGTGAGCTTGAAAAATCACTTGATGTGTTTTTCCGCAACCCGCAGGACAAAGTCGCGCTTCAATCCGTGCCCGGCCAGCTTTCACAAATGCGTGGCGTGCTGTCGGTACTCGGGCTTGATCAGGCCTCGCACGCCGTGCTGCGCATGCGGGACAGCGTTGAGCAGATGCTGGTCACTGAAATTGATGAACAGCGCGCGCGTGCAGCGGGAACATTCGAGCACCTCGGGAACAACCTTGGCGCCTTGAGTTTCCTCATCGATATGTTGAATTACCAGCCGGCGCTGGCGAAAAAACTGTTTGTGTTTGACGCGGAAAAAGGCGAGCTCAAGCCTTTGATGGGCCGGACCCAGAACGCCGGTAGTGCGGCGACCTCTGTCACGGTCAACAATGATGTGCTGTCACAGGAAGTGATTTCTGTTGTGCAGGATGCGGGTCTTGGCGAAACGGACCACAACCTCACGCTCAAACTTGACACGCTGGCCACGCATGCGGCGCTGGCCGAACAACCTGCGCTTGCGCAAAGTGCGCGCGAAGCCGCCGTCGCAGTTTCCGGAAGCAACGCGAGTGTTGCTGCGGAGGCGCTGACGACCTTGGCATTTGCCGTAACGCCGGTGCAGGCGGCGCCTGAGAGCCCGGCCGCGTCGGATGATTTTGAAGAAGACGACCTCCGTGACATCTTTCTTGAGGAGGCACGCGAAGTTGTCGGCAACGGCCAGCAAGCTTTGGCTGCGCTGGTCAATGATCCGGCCGATGTATCTCAACTCACGGTTTTGCGGCGTGCTTTTCATACGCTCAAGGGCAGCTCCCGCATGGTGGGACTCAACGAGTTCGGCGAGGCGGCGTGGTCGCTTGAGCAGATGCTCAATAGCTGGCTGGCCGACCAGAAGGTTGCCACGGATGAGTTCCGGGCTTTATCGCTGGAAGCCATGGGCGGTTTTGCAAAGTGGATTGAAGACATTGCGGGAAATCGCGATGGATCGTGGTCGGCGTCTACCTTCCGAGCCAGTGCCGATGCGATGCGCACTGAGGGCCGTTACAGCCCCCTGGTGACTGCCGTAGTCGATGCTGCCGAGGTTCCTGTGGCCGCCGTGGCGGCAGCAATGCCAACAGTGCTGGCACCTGAGCTGGAGCTGGATTCAGGTGTTCCCGAAACCGTGGGTGCTGAACCTGTTGCCGACCCGGCCGTCGTGACGGATCTGGATTTTGACCTCATGTTTGAGTCGGAAGGTGCAGCTGCGACCGCGAGCCCTGCGGAGCCTGCAGGTCCGTCTGTGGCAGAAATTGAAGGCATTGATTTCGGCAGTTTGTCCGCAGTTTCTGCGACGGCTGATACAACACCAGCGTCAACGCCGCCCGCTTCGGCGGAGCCGTTCGCATCCCTGGAAATAGATGCAACAGAACCGATCGAACTGTCGGACGCGGATTTCGACAAGCACTTTCAAGCCGAGGCCGTGGCGGCTGAACAGCCAACGCCTGTGGTCTTTGATTTCACCCCTGAGGGGCACAAACAATTGCCGGCAGCGGCCGAAGGCGCCGATCTGGCCGGGCAACCGCAACACTTGCAGGCTGCCGAAGTTCTGAAGACGGATGATGCGGTCGATGCAGCTGACAGTGTGCTGCCATTGGATGGCAATGGTGACGAACAGGTCAAGGTCATCGGTGCCTTGCGCATTGGAATTCCGCTTTACAACGTCTACCTGAATGAAGCAGATGAATGGTCACGCCGGCTTGTGACTGAGGTGGCCGAATGGGCGCTCGAGCTGAACCAACCGGTCAGTGACTCTACCGTCGCCCTGGCCCATTCCCTCGCGGGAAGTTCCGCGACTGTCGGGTTCCATGCCCTGTCCGGAATGGCTCGGGCGCTTGAACAGGCTTTGCAGCAATCCAGTGTTCACCACAGCAATGGCGCCGCCAGGTATGGGCAGGTATTTGTTGATGCAGCGGAAGACATCCGCCGGCTTCTGCACCAGTTTGCCGCGGGGTTTCTCAAGGAGGCGGATGCAACCATCCTTGACAGGCTGAAGCAACTCGA
>NZ_JBFUAZ010000074.1:0-10715 GCF_056406035.1 Polaromonas sp. P1_E1_2
GTGATGCCCTCCGGTGTTTCGGCCGTGTACAGCGTGTCGAGGCGCGCGGTTGTCACAGGGCTGGGCTGCCTGTCAGATCTTGAAGACCACGGTGTCCGCAATCTCGTCATGCAGGCAGCGACGGGATTTCCGGAAAATCATCAGGCAGTCCAGCAGGGAATAGACCCACAGGACGACCACCATGATGCTGGCCGCGAACCCCGCGCCATATCGGAGGGCCAGGCGCTTGACGGAAACGGACTCTCCCGAAGGTCGGGCAATGCGTATCTTGAGCAAGACCTTGCCAATCGTCTGGCCCCGTGTCGCGAGCAGGTAGCCGTTGAGCACAAGAAAAATCAGGGCGCCGACACCCATGCTCACCAGATCGACGGACCACATGTCGCGTCCTTCCGTGTTCCAGGGATTGAAGGGCGTCAGTACCGACACCAGCCAAAGGAAGAGGGACTGAATAACAGCGTCGAGCATCACGGCGCAAAATCGCCGCATGCGACTGGCCAGCTCAGGCCCCTCTGACGCCGCGACCACGTCGTCTACGCTGGCCTGCGGCGGCGCATAGCGCGCATCGTGCTGCGGATTGTCCATCGTCCTCTCCCCATGCCTATTTTGTTGGGTTGATTCTAGGGCCTCTTAACGACATTGCTGCAAGATAGGAAGGACGTAAAAAAGGCCCGCATTTGCGGGCCTTTTGGTGAGGTGCCGCTTATGCGGCAGAGGTCGGCGCGTTTACTGGCCGGCCGATTGYTCGAAAGGCAGCTTCACAGCGCCGAGATCGCGCCTGGTCTCGACCAGCACCAGCGGGCCTTCGTCGGCGACCACCAGCGGTGGGCGCTCACGCGGTACGTGGACCGGCTTGGCTTCGGCGGCGATGGCGGCTTTGGCTTCGGCGATCTTGGCGGCATCTGAGTTGACCCACTGCAAGCCTGAGGACTGGGCGACCTGAACCAGGTCCTGCAGGGGCAAGTCGTAAGACTGAACCTTGGGCAGGCTGGCAGCAACCGGCACAGCGGCTGGCGCCGGTGCGGGGGCAGGAGCTGCTACGGGTGCGGCAACGGCTGCTGGGGTCACGTAGGCTGGAGCCAGTACAGCAACCGGAACGGCGGCAGCCACCGGTGCTACAAATTCAGGAGCTGCTTGCGCACGCTGCTCTTGGGCTTGCGGCTGATTAGGTTCCGAAAATTCGGCTTGCCCGCTTGCCTGTCCGGCTTCTGCAGGTTGCTCGCTGCGCTCACCGTTTTCGCCGCGTTCGCGGCGGTCACGGCCATAGCGGTCCCGGCTGCGGCGTTCGCGTGGCTGGCGTTGGTCTTCGGCCTGGCCGTTTTGTGCAGGGGCGATCACATTGCCGGCATCGTCCAGTACGGGGGCTGCCGCTACGGCTTCAGGATTGAAGCCGGCGCTGCCTTCAGCGGCAGCATTCTGGCCTTCGGCGCCTTCAGGGCGGTCTGTGCGGCGGTCGTTGCGACGGCCGTTGCGGTCGCCGCGGTCACGGCGGCCTTCACCACGCTCTCCACGCGGTTCACGGTTGCCTTGTGGGCGTTCGCCGTCTTGCGGTGCGCGTTCCTGGCGCGGCTCGCCGGCTTCACCGCCCATGGCGGCTGCCATGGCGGCCTGGTTGGCCAGTGCGAGGTCCTGCTCGACGGAGTCGCGCTGAATGCGCTCACCACCGCGCTCGCCACGTTCACCGCGCTCGCGGCGGCCGCGGCCTTCGCGGCTGGGGTTTTCGCTGCGGGGCTGGTCGCCGGCATTTTCAGGACGGCTTTCGCCGCGGGCTTCACCGGCTGGGCGTTCCTGGCGGCCGGCTTCGTTGCGGCCTTCCGGGTTGCGTTCGCGGCGCTCGCCGCCACGGCCTTCATTGCGGCCTTCGCCACGGCCCTGGCCCTCTGGGCGTGGTTCGCGTCCTTCGCGGTTTTCGCCTCGGCCTTCACCGCCGCGTCCTTCGCTGCGGCCACGCCCACCGCGGCGGCCGTCGCGGCCTCCGCGTTCGCCGCCACGGTCCGAACGCTCACCGCGTCCATCGCCACGGCCATCGCGGCTTTCACGTCGGCCTTCRCCGCGCTCGTCTTTTTTCACTTCTTTGGCGGCAGGTGCCGGGGCTGGCGCTTCCGCGCCGCCGAAAAGGCTCTTGATCCAGCCGAAGAAGCCTTTTTCTGCGGGTGCAGCTGCTACCGGGGCAGGGCGGCGCGACTGGGGCTTGGGAGCCGCCTGTGGCGCCACTTCCGGCTTGGGCGGCGCGATCGGCGCAGGTGCATCGGGCAAGACGCCCTTGATGATGGGCTCCTGCTTGTTGTGCTTTTCCTGGCTGCGGCGCGTGACGGTGGTCGGATCCTCGATTTCGTCGGCCATCTTGTAGCTGGCGGCGATGTTGTCCAGGCGCGGGTCGTCGTGCTTCAGGCGTTCCAGGCGGTAGTTGGGGGTTTCCAGCGTCTTGTTGGGAACCAGCAGCACGTTGATACGCTGCTTGACTTCGATCTTGGCGATCTCGGAGCGCTTTTCGTTCAGCAGGAAAGACGCCACGTCGACCGGGACCTGGCACAACACCGAGGCCGTGCTGTCCTTGAGGGACTCTTCCTGGATGATTCGCAGGATCTGCAGTGCCGAGCTTTCGGTGTCGCGGATATGGCCGGAGCCGCCGCAACGCGGGCAGGGGATGGACGCGCCTTCCGACAGGGCGGGGCGCAGGCGCTGGCGGCTCATTTCCATGAGGCCGAATTTGCTGATGGTGCCGAACTGCACGCGGGCGCGGTCTTGCCGCAGCGCGTCGCGCAGGCGGTTTTCCACGTCGCGGCGGTTGCGCGACTCTTCCATGTCGATAAAGTCGATGACGATCAGGCCGCCCAGATCGCGCAAACGCATCTGGCGCGCCACTTCGTCGGCGGCTTCGAGGTTGGTGCGGGTGGCGGTTTCTTCGATGTCGCCGCCCTTGATGGCGCGGGCGGAGTTGACGTCGACCGACACCAGTGCTTCGGTATGGTCGATCACGATGGCGCCGCCGGAAGGCAGCTGCACGGTGCGGGCGTAAGCCGACTCGATCTGGTGCTCGATCTGGAAGCGGCTGAACAGCGGCGCGTCGTCGCGGTAGCGCTTGACGCGGTGCTCGTGCTCGGGCATCACGTGGGCCATGAACTGGCGGGCCTGCTCGTAGACGTCGTCGGTGTCGAACAGGATGTCGCCGATGTCGCTGTTGAAGTAGTCGCGGATGGCGCGGATCACGAGGCTGGATTCCTGGTAAATCAGGTAGGCGCCCTTGCCGCCCTTGCCGGCGCCGTCAATCGCGGTCCAGAGCTTGAGCAGGTAGTTCAAGTCCCACTGGAGCTCTGGCGCGCTGCGGCCGATACCGGCGGTGCGCGCAATGATGGACATCCCGTTGGGATATTCCAGCTGGTCCATGTTTTCTTTGAGCTCGGCCCGGTCTTCGCCCTCGATACGGCGGCTGACGCCACCGCCGCGCGGGTTGTTGGGCATCAGGACCACATAGCGGCCTGCCAGGGAAACGAAGGTGGTGAGAGCCGCGCCCTTGTTGCCGCGTTCTTCTTTTTCGACCTGGACCAGCAGTTCCTGGCCTTCACGGATCACATCGTTGATGCGCGCCTGGTTGACGGGCACACCCTGGGCGAAGTATTGCTTGGAGATTTCCTTGAACGGCAGGAAGCCGTGGCGGTCTTCGCCGTAGTCGACGAAGCAGGCTTCGAGTGAGGGCTCGACGCGGGTGACGACGGCCTTGTAGATGTTGCCCTTGCGCTGTTCGCGCCCTTCAATTTCAATTTCGTAATCGAGGAGTTTTTGTCCATCGACGATCGCCAGACGGCGTTCTTCAGCCTGTGTGGCGTTTACCAGCATCCGTTTCATGGGTAGCCTTCCTTATCGTTCTTCGTTTTGATGTCATGTCTTGAACATCAATCACATGCCCAAAATGGGCCAACGACGCCGGAGGGACGCAGTGCGAACTGGAGGAATTGCCGGAGAGCTTTTGACAGCGCGCGGCCGACCGAAGTGAATCGGTCAGCGACGTGGTCTGGGCGTAGGCGCGTGGATGGAGCGAGCAGGGGTCAAACGGGTGGATGCTACAAAAAGAGTAGCTGCTTGCGCCCACTGTACAAGGGCTGGCGGCTGATTTATGCCAAAAGCAGGGCCCACGAATGTCGTGAGGCGCCGCAGGCACATATAAATCAGACTGACCAGTGTTGTCATCAGAGGGCTACCGTTAAGGACTTGATCTCGACTGGATCCGCATGCAGCCTGTTGTTCATGACTTGGGCTGCACACATGGTATTCCGTAGTGTTGTTCGCAAAACGTCGACTCTTCTACCGTGCAAAGACGCTCGCCGCGAGGTGCCTGGCACTCGTCGCTTGCGGGCAATTGCCGGCGTGGGCATCGACCTTCCAGCGAGGCTGCTTGTTTGCCTTTTCAGGGCCGGGGACTTGCGTGGACTAAACTCCAGACAAATCAACCACTTACAGCGCATCGCTAGTGAAACACATTATAGGGTCAGCAAAGGGCTTGGCAAGGAAACCCGGGAAAACACCGGTATGGCCGCCCGCAGCCGTGTCCGCGCCCACCCCGGCACCATCCATTCCACCGGCGGCGGCCCCGGCCTCGCCGCAGGCCACGCTGGTGACGGTAGATGAAGACTATGCGGGCCAGCGCCTCGACAATTTCCTGATCCGCCAACTCAAGGGCGTGCCCAAAACCCATGTCTACCGCATCATCCGAAGCGGTGAAGTGAGGGTTAACAAGGGCCGGGCGCAGGCCGATACGCGGGTGGAGACCGGCGACATCGTGCGCCTGCCGCCGGTTCGCACCTCTGAGCGGGCCGGGCAAAAGGCCGAGGCCATGGCCCAGGAAATCGCCCGCCACGGCGCGAGTTCGACTACGGGCGGCTATGCGCMGTCCCGCGAATTCCCGATTCTGTTTGAAGACGACTTTGTGCTGGCCATCGACAAACCGGCCGGTGTGGCTGTGCACGGCGGCAGCGGCGTGAGCTTCGGCGTGATCGAACAGCTGCGCATGGCCAGGCCCGAGGCTGACTTTCTGGAGCTGGTGCACCGGCTGGACCGCGAAACCAGCGGCATCTTGCTGATCGCCAAGCGGCGCATGGCGCTCAAGCTGCTGCAGGAGCAGTTCCGGGAGCGTGAAACCGACAAGGTCTACCTGGCGTTGGTCGGCGGCGACTGGCCGGCCAATCACCGCGTGATCGACAAGGCGTTGCACAAGTATTTATTGCCCGATGGCGAGCGGCGTGTGAAGGTGGTGCCCAACGACCACCCCGACGGCATGCGTTCGGTGACGCTGGTCAAGGTCAAGTCGGCTTTTCCTGCCAGTCCGCTGGCGCCCGCAACGCCCTTCACCCTGCTCGAAGTCACAATCAAGACCGGCCGCACGCACCAGATCCGCGTGCATCTGTCCAATGAGGGGCATCCGATTGCCGGTGACGACAAATACGGAGACTTTGAACTGAACCGGGCGCTGCAGAGGTCCGCCCCGGGCACGGCATCGCTCAAACGCATGTTTCTGCACGCCTGGAGCCTGAAATTTAACCATCCCAAACTGCGCAAGGTCGTGCACCTGCAGGCGCCTTTGCCGCCTGAGCTGCAGCAGTTTTTGCCGGCGCAGGTTTCCACATGATTCACAGGGGCCATGAAGCGCCTGGCTCAAACAGTGCAGCCAAGCCGATACGGGGAAGGTTCAGCGGCCTGGCCGGAACAGTGCTGATGTTTGTTTTTTCCGGTCCTGCCCTGTACGGTGTGGCGTATTACCTGGTGGCAGGTGAGCTTGGGCGCGGCGAATTCCGGTGGAGCGAAGTGCCCTCGGTCATCTTTTGGCCGCTTCTGACGGAATTCATGTTCTGGGTGTCGTGGGGGAATGTTGAAACGATGCTTCTGTTTCCGCTCCCCACCCTTTTGGCGGCCGCGGTTTTTTGGCTGTTGAACAGGCGTGTGGTGCCTTCCTTGAACGCCGTGTCTGCGTTTCGTTTTGTTGTTTCCAGATCGGCAATCTGCCTGGTGGTTTGTGTGTGCGCTTTTGTGACCTTGAATCCAGGGACAGTGACGCAGGGATGGGATGCACTGTATTTTTACAATCCCCACAACCGGCATCCGTTCGACGACTCAGGGTGGGGGTTTCTTGAAAACTATGGACCGCTGTTCCATTTGACGGTGCTCGACCTGACAAGCGTCTTGTTGGGCGCAATTCACGGGTTCTCGTCGTGGTGGCTCCGTAAAAGCCGGAACAACTGACGCCTGCATTTCAATGTATGTCCATGTGCGCGCATAGGCAGGCCTTCCCTAAGACAATATCTCCATGCAAACCCGAAATTTCGATCTGATCGCTTTCGACTGGGATGGCACGCTGTTTGATTCGACCAAAATCATCGTGCGCTGTATCCAGGCCGCGGTGCGTGATGTGGGCGGCACGGTCCCCACCGACAAGGAAGCCGGCTACGTCATCGGCCTGGGCCTCATGCAGGCGCTGGCTCATGCCGCGCCTGATGTACCCCCCGAAAAGTATCCCCAACTGGGCGAGCGCTACCGCCATCACTATGCTGCGCATTACGACGACCTGAGCCTGTTTGAGGGCGTGCTTCCCCTGCTCGACGCCCTGAAAGCGCGCGGTCACCTGCTCGCGGTGGCCACCGGCAAGTCGCGCCGCGGCCTTGACGAAGTACTGCGCACCGTAGAGCTCAAGGGCGTGTTCGACGGATCCCGCACGGCTGACGAGACGGCAGGCAAGCCCGATCCGCGCATGCTGCATGAGCTCATGGCGGAGTTTGGTATTCCCGCGGGGCGCGTGCTGATGGTGGGCGACACCACCCATGACCTCCAGATGGCGGTCAATGCTGCTTGTGCCAGTGTGGGAGTGAGTTATGGCGCGCATGAGCCGGACACATTTACCGCGCTGTCGCCGCGCCATGTCGCGCATTCGGTGCAGGAACTGCACGACTGGCTGCTGGCCCACGGGTAGTTTTCGATGACGTCCACGGAACCCCGGCAAGCTTTGTGCAATAGCCGCGACCTGCTTGAAGGCGGGTTGGCAGTGCCGTTCGACGTCATTTATGCCGGGCAGACCTGCCGCGCCTTTGCGGTCCGTTACGAAGGAATGGTCCACGCGTATCTCAATCGCTGCACCCATGTCGCGATGGAGCTGGACTGGCAGCCCAACCGGGTGTTTGATACCGGGGGGCAGTGGCTTTTATGCGCCAGCCATGGCGCCGTTTACCGTCCGGATACCGGCCTGTGCGCCGGCGGGCCTTGCCAGGGAGGGCTGGTCAAAATCGAGCTTTCAGAAATTGAAGGGGTTGTTTATTGGCATTCTGCTTACAACCTTAAACCGCTACAGTTCTAATACCTCTCTAAACTATCGCCCATGAACGACCCCCATCGCCCCGACCCTCCCATGGACTCTGATTCGCTGCGCGAATCGGATTTCCGGCCCAACCAGCCGGAATCCCTTCCGCCTTATCCCCAGGCCAGAAAATCCGCCGTTGACCCTTCCGCCCCCGGCTGGGAGCGCGCGACGCTTGAGAAACTGGCTTTTGCTGCGCTCAACGAACAAAAAGCCACGCGACGCTGGAAAACCTTTGTGCGCCTGTCCTGGCTGGCGTTTTTCATCGCTCTGGTATGGATGGCACTGCACCGCGGCACGCCTGCCAGCGATGCGACTGTTCCGCACACGGCCGTGGTGGAAATAAAGGGTGAAATCGCCGCGGGCGCCGACGCCAGCGCCGAGTTCGTCAACGCTGCGCTGCGTGCCGCCTTTGAAGACGAAGGCGCCAAGGCGGTTGTGCTGCTGATCAATTCGCCGGGGGGCAGCCCGGTGCAGGCCGGCATGATGAACGACGAAATCCTGCGCCTGAAGGCCAAGCACAAGAAGCCGGTTTACGCTGTGGTCGAAGAAACCTGCGCCTCCGCCGCTTATTACATCGCTGTTTCGGCCGACAAGATTTACGTCGACAAGGCCAGCATTGTGGGCAGCATCGGTGTACTGATGGATGGCTTTGGCTTCACAGGCCTGATGGACAAGCTGGGCGTGGAGCGCCGCTTGCTGACGGCCGGCGAAAACAAGGGATTCCTTGATCCGTTCAGCCCGCAAAGTGAAAAACAAAAGGTCTTTGCACAGGCCATGCTGGACCAGATCCACCAGCAGTTCATCGCGGTGGTCAAAGCCGGCCGCGGTAAACGCCTGAAGGAAACGCCCGAGATGTTCAGCGGCCTGTTCWGGAGCGGCCAGCAGGCGGTGGAACTGGGCCTGGCCGACCAGCTCGGCAACCTTGAGTATGTGGCCCGCGAAGTGGTCAAGACCGACGAGATCATTGACTACACCCGTCGCGACAATGTGGCCGAACGGTTGGCCAAGAAGTTTGGCGCGGCGATGGGCGAAGGCGCAATGAAGGCCTTCAAGGCGATTCCGGCGCTTCGCTAGGACGACCTCTTGAGAAGGTGATGGCCCTTGCCAAAAAGCCCGCTTCGCGCGGGCTTTTTTGTTCCTGTCTGGCGCTCTAGCGGCCGATACAGAAAACGGTTGGCAATTCCAGTGGTGCCTGGAGTTTGTCGCGTTTCCAGCCGCTGACCTGCGCGCTGCGGGACCAGCCTTTGGTCATCGTCAGGCCGCAGCTCAGCGCCAGCCGGGTGTTGCCCTGCAGTGTTTGCAGCAGCGACTGGAACAAAGCCGCATTGCGATAGGGTGTTTCGATGAAGAGCTGGGTCTGGCCGGATTTGAGTGCCAGGGATTCCAGTTCCCGGATACGCTGGACGCGCTCGGCCGGTGCCTGCGGCAAGTAGCCTGCAAACGCAAAATTCTGACCGTTCAGACCGCTCGCTGCCAGCGCCAGCATCAGCGACATCGGGCCCGTCAGCGGCACAACCTCCAGCCCCAGGTCATGGGCGGCGCGTACCACCGAGGATCCGGGATCGGCAATGGCAGGCATGCCGGCTTCGCTGACCAGGCCCATGTCGCGGCTTTCCACGGCCGCCATCAAAAGGGGGCGCGCGTCGAAGTTGCCGGTGTGGTCGCCTTTTTTGTGAACCTCCCGTGGCAGCTCCTGGATTTGCTGCGACTGCAGCGGCGTGCTGAGCGGCTGCAGCGCGTCGATACGCTTGAGGTAGGCGCGCGTGCTTTTCGCGTTTTCGCAGATCCAGCAGGAGAGCCTGGCGGCGATTTGCACGGTGCCCAGCGGCATGACATCCTGCAGAGGGGCAAGGTCGTCGCAGCCGAAGTCAAGCGGTGCGGGCACCAGGTAAAGTTTCCCTTTTGTTGCGCCGCTCATGGCTGGCTCCCGCGGGCTGAAAGCAACTTCACGCCTGCGGCTTCGATGAGCCTGCAGGTGCGGATCAGCGGCAAGCCGATCAGCGCAGTCGGGTCGTCATTGTCGATCGATTCAAGCAGCGCGATGCCGAGGCCTTCGCTTTTGGCGCTGCCCGCGCAATCGTACGGTTGCTCGGTGCGCAGGTAGTTTTCAATTTCGTCATCCGTCAGCGCGCGGAATTTCACCCTCACTGCGGCCAGACTTTGCGCTTCATAACCGCTGTCCAGGCACACGACGGCCACAGCCGTCTGAAAAATGACGGTTTGCCCTCGCATCCGGCGCAGCTGGATGACGGCGTTTTCGTGGGTGCCCGGCTTGCCGAGCGGCTGGCCGTCGAGGTCTGCAACCTGGTCGGAACCGATGACAACCGCGTCGGGAAATGCCTTGGCGACAGCCCGGGCCTTGGCCAGGGCCAGCCGCTCGGCCAGTGGGCCAGGGAGTTCGCCGGCATGGGGCGTTTCGTCCACGTCGGGCGCGACCACCTCAAACGGGATATGCAACCGCTGCAGCAATTCCCGGCGATAGCGGGAGGTCGAGCCCAAAATCAGGGGGCGGTTTTGCCCGGTGTGTCTGGAGATTGCGGCAGGGTCGGAGACAGGATTCATGCCTTGATTCTCTTACACTGCACACATGTCCAGATCCCTGCAGCCCAACCGACTCAACATGACCGCTTTCGCCCAGGATGGCGTGGCGCTTTCCGAGACTACTTTGCTACGAAATATGGAGCGCCTTGCGCACGAAGCGCAAGGGTTGCAGGCTGATTCGGCAGTGAAATGGCAGGCGGTCGGYGAATTGCGCCCACGCCCGGGCGTTGAAGACGACGTATGGTTGCATCTGACGGCTGAGGCCGTTGTGCCTTTAACCTGCCAGCGCTGTATGGGTGTGGTTGCCACACCTGTAGAGGTGGACCAGTGGTACCGCTTTGTGGCCAATGAAGACATTGCCATGGCCGAGGACGACCAGTCTGAAGAGGATTTGCTGGTGATGGAGCCCCAGTTCGATTTGCTCGCTGTGCTGGAAGATGAATTGCTGATGGCCCTGCCGCTGGTGCCCATGCACGAGGTGTGTCCTGTCGCGCCCAAACTGCAGGCGGGCGACCTTGGTGACAATGCAGATTCGGTGGACGAGGGTAGTGAAAAACCCAATCCCTTTGCGGTTCTGGCGCAGCTTAAAGCAAAAAAGTAGTAATTTAGAATTACATATTTCTCAGGTAAAGCTCCTGGATTTGTCGGCATTTCACCAGTCGCGGGTTGAGGTGATGAAATTTCTCTCGCATCGAGCTATAATCAAAGGCTTCGCGTACCAATGCGGTGAATACGGTGACATGGCGTTTAGACCGCCTTGGGCCGATATTCAGGTCCAGCTGTCTGAACTCGGATTTTGGTGCGTAATTTACCAACCTTACACCCCATCAGGAGC
>NZ_JBFUAZ010000075.1:0-10714 GCF_056406035.1 Polaromonas sp. P1_E1_2
ATGCCGAAGGCGCACGCTGGCTGGTGCTGGCCGAAACGCCGGCGGCTGCGCTGCAGCGGGAGTCTTTCAACCCCTTTGAAGGCGATGCCGGCAAGCTGCTCGACAACATGCTGCGCGCTACGCGCCTGCACAAGGCTGGCATGGTGCTGCTGGCGCCGCTGGTCCGGCAGGCGGCATCCGGTGCGGGCGCCGGCCTGCCCGAAGCGCTGCCCGCCCTGGTGGCCAGCGCGCAGCCCGACGTCGTGCTCGTCATGGGCCGTCTGGCCGCGCAGGCGGTGTTGCAATCGACAGAGCCTTTCGGCAAACAGCGCGGCCAATTGCACAGCCTGCATGGAGCCCGCATGGTAGTGACCTACGACGCCACCTATTTGCTGCGCAACCCGGCCGACAAGGGCAAGGCCTGGGACGACCTGTGCCTGGCCATGAATTTGGTCACGAACCCGGGCTGATTTTTATCAGGCCTTAACTGCGCCACGGCTGGGCGCCAGCACCGAGGCAATCGCCACCACCATCAGCACCACGGCAGCCCAGTCCTGCCAGTGCAGCACTTCGCCCAGGCCCAGCGCGCCTGAAAACACCCCGAGGATGGGAATCATCATCACGCTCAGCGTGGAAGCCACCGGCGGGAGCGCGCGCGCCAGCGTGAACCACGCCGCGTGCGCAAAACCGAAGATCAGCACCGCGTTGTAAAGAATCGCGCCCCAGGTCGTGGGCGAAGGTGCCTTCCACTGCGGCATCTCAAACACGACACCCAACACGGTCAGCATCACGGCGGTCATCACCGTCATCCAGAACGACAGCGTCAGCGTCGCGGCCGGTATCGTGGTCTTGCGCAGCAGCTGCGTGCCCAGCGCCCACACCGCAGCTGCCACCAGCGCGCACAGCACACCCAGGGGGCTGCCCGACAGGTTGGTCATTTCATTCCACAGCAGCAGCGCCACGCCCAGCGCGGCAGCTGCCACCCCCAGCCAGTTGCGGGGCTTGAGCCTGGCGCCAAAAAACCAGGCACCCAGCAGTGCCGAAAAAATCGGCATGGTGTAGCCCAGAATCGCTGCGCGCCCGCTGCTGAGGTTCTTCACTGCCAGGATGATCAGCGCATGCCAGACAAACATGTTCGCCGCCGCCAGCCAGAAGAGCTCACGCCACTTGCCCCGCGGCACCCCAAACGGCACCTTTAGCACCACCATGGCGATGCCCAGCACCGGAATGCCCAGCCAGATCGACATCGCCCGGAACGTCAGCGGCGGAAAGTCCGCAATCCCCAGTTTCATCACCGGCCAGTTCAGGCCCCAGACGAGGGTGAGCAGAACCAGCAGGATGAGTTGGCGTTGGGAGAGTTGCATCGAGTTATTGTGCCCCCACGATCGCTCACTTCGTGTAGCTTCCTGCCCCCCGAGGGGGCCGCCCGCCTGCGGTCTGGCAAAGCCAGTCCCGCGGCTCATGCTGGCTTKAAGAATTCTTTGGGCACTACCACTGGGGGTATTTCGCCAGCGGGGGCCGCGGGTCCGGCTTCGCCGGCCCCAGGCGCCGCCCCTTGAGGGGGAACAGGCTACACGCTACGCGCAGTGAGCTGGTTCTGGCATGGCTGCGCAACACGGGTTGAACGGCTACGCCGCCTCTGGCTCAGCGGCAGACTCTGTTCGTGCTGGCACCCTGTCGTCTTCTGGAATGGCGTAGCGCGGCGCCAGTGCGGCAAGCGACCTCAACACCGGGACGGGTGTCCAGCGAAATAGCGGTGTGAGCCATGGATACGGCACCCTGGATTTCAGAATGGCGCCGTAATCACACGAGGCTTCGTGGGGGAAGTAGTTCTCACGCACGGCCACAAGCTCACAAAACCCCTTGCCGTGGTAGTAGCGCAGCTGTGGATCAACCGGCAAACCGGCCCGCGTAGTCCGTGCATAAGCCTCTACCGATGCGCCTGGTTTTCGTTGCAAATGACGCTTGAGCCCGGGCATGGGAGATCCCAGAAACACTTCACGAGTGCCGCATTTCACCGCATACAGATAGTTGAATGCGATCAGCTGCAAGGCAGCGCCGGCATCCACGCTGGTCAGGCTGATGCCGAACAGGCAGCGGGAGGCGTGCTTGTTCCTCGGCACCTTGCCGTCCAGGGCGGCACTCTTTTGCCAGTCGCCCGGGTTGACCCACTCTGTCTCCGTGGTGGGCTTGCAAAAGAGCGACGCCAGCAATTCACCCGTTTCTGCGCAAAATGCACCGCCGCTCCAATCGGGATGCGCGGCAATGCGTGATCGAAAGTCTTCTGCGGTGGCTTGCTGCTCTTGCGTCCATTGCTTGCGCTCCAGATCCAGCAAGGCTGGAATATCGCCGATACGCAGATTGCGGGTGATGTAGCGGTGCTTTTTGATGGTCGGTTTGGTTGTCATGGGTAACGGTATGCGTTGGTGTTAAAGGAGTTGATGGCCCGGAACTTCGGGGGCTGGTGGCGGGCGTGCGGCGCCTGAGTGGCAGGAGCAATTGCGAGTGCCCAAAAGTTGAAAGTCGTGCATCAGCTGCACGGCACCTGTGGCCACCCACAATCCAACGACCCGGGCCTTGCTGCCGAAAAATCCGCTCAGAAAAATGCTGGCCTGCAAATTCACCACCTCATGCCACCAACCATGAGGCACGTAGATGGCATCACCCGGATAGAGATCGACAGCAAACAGTGCGTCTGCCGGCACATCGCTTTGCGCCAGATCGCGCATGCCCACCGATGCCAGCTTGGCCCAGCGGTCATACTTCTTTGACAACGCACCCAGGTGCTCCACGGTGCCGGGGCGGGCCAGATAAAAGCGTTTGACTCCGCGCGTGAGCACCGCCAGGTTGTCCAGCAGGTCGTAATGCAAGCCTGTGTGTGCCCCTTGCGGGCCAATCCACGCGCTGCTGGAGACGATGTTGCCCGGCGGGAACCATGCATCTTGTTCCACGTCCTGGCGCAATGAGGGTATCTCCTTGAGCAGATCGAACTCTTTGAGGTATCCGATATGGGAGCCCTCTTCCTGCGCGGCTGTCTGCAACGCCAGCTGTGCCACATAGCGATCAAGTGTGGACGTCACAAACCGGGTGCTGGACCTCTCCCGATTACCCACCACCAAAGTCACGGGCCTGGCCCCGCCCAGATGGGCAAGGTGCTGAAATGTCCAGCGCTCCAGCGCTGCCCAGTTGCGCCCCATGCCCCGCAAAACAACAGGGCCATGACCTATCCACTCATGCCCCTGGGGAGACCCCATCTCCGGCACGGCCCCGAGCCTGGAACGAGGTATCTCCAGCGGGCATTCGCCTTGACTGATCCGCAAATTCACAACGACCTCCTGCACTTGCAATGCGGTGATCGTAAAAATTCACTGTGAAATCCTCATGACGCTGGCTCTGGTTTTTTGTTGCGTCGTGTAAAACGCCAGACAGGTAGCTACTGGCGACAATCGCGCGTTTGGCATACAGGGGGTTCTCCATCAGGGGCACAGTGCAAGCTGCCGAGATCGTGGGAGCTTAAAATGGGACATGACTTTTCTCGACATGCTGGGCGCCGCAGAACGCCAGAACCGCTCCATGCTCTGCGTTGGCCTGGACCCTGAACCCACGAAATTTCCCGGCAAGCTCAAGGGCGACGCCAACAAGATCTACGATTTCTGCGCGGCGATTGTTGACGCCACTGCCGACCTGGTGATTTCCTTCAAGCCGCAAATCGCCTACTTCGCCGCGCACCGCGCCGAAGGCCAGCTCGAACGCCTGATGGAACACATGCGCCGCGTGGCGCCGCAAGTGCCCATCATCCTGGATGCCAAGCGCGGCGACATCGGCAGCACGGCGGAGCAATATGCCAAGGAAGCCTTTGAGCGCTACGGTGCCGACGCGGTGACGCTCTCGCCCTTCATGGGGTTTGATTCGGTCGCGCCGTATTTGAAGTACGAAGGCAAGGGCGCTTTCCTGTTGTGCCGCACCTCCAACCCCGGCGGCGACGACCTGCAGAACCAGCGATTCGCCTCGATTGAAGGCCAGCCGCTGCTGTACGAGCATGTGGCGCGTCTGGCGCAAGGTCTGTGGAACCTCAATGGCCAGCTGGGGCTGGTGGTGGGGGCGACGTACCCGGCGGAGATTGAGCGTGTGCGGGCCGTGGCGCCTACCTTGCCTTTGCTGATTCCGGGTGTGGGCGCGCAAGGCGGCGATGCGGTGGCGACCGTGAAGGCGGGATGGCGGTCCGGCGCTCCCATCATCGTGAACTCGTCGCGCGCGATTTTGTATGCCTCTTCGGCGGATGATTTTGCGGAGGCTGCGCGKCGCGAGGCGGTGAAGACTCGGGATGTGCTGGAGGCGGCTCGGGGTGAGGCTTTGAAGTAGGCTGGTTTCTTACCCGGCGTTGTACTCTTTACTGAGAGTTGCTGGCCGGGGGTAGCCCGGCATGCAGGTAACTTTCTTTTGGCGAAGCAAAAGAAAAGTGAGTAGCTGCCGGGCTACCCCCGGCTAGCCGCCCTCAACAAAGAGCACGTCCTGAAAATCAGCCACAACCTCAAAAGAAATTGCTATTAATTGGATAGCTGCTTGCGCCCATGTCTATTGGTCCGGGGATCGATAAGACTATTAATTGGCAACCGTAAACCGGCGCCGAATATGCCGCGCGTTTTCAATTTCGTCCACGATGGCCACAGCCAGGTCAGGCACCGAAATACCGGCCGGCTTGTCACCCTGGCCGGGCAGCAGATCGTCCGCACCCAGCCGGTATTTGCCGGTGCGCTCGCCGGGTGCCAGGCCGATAGGGGGCGAGACAAAGCTCCAGTCCAGCGAGGTTTCGAGCTTGAGCTGGTTCAGCGCCTCGCGTGCGGCGAGCGCGCCCTGCTTGTATTGCGCGGGAAACTCAGGCGTGTCCACCAGCTGCAGGCCCGGCGCCACATACAGGCTGCCGGCACCGCCGACCACTAGCAGGCGTTTGACACCCGCCTGCTTGACGCCATTCACGATGGCTTTGCTGGCCTCCAGGTGCAGGTCGTGGATTTTCGGCTCGCTCCAGCCCGGGTTGTAGGCGCTGATGACGGCATCGTGGCCCGCCGCGGCTTTGGCCACCTGGCCGGCATTCAGTGCGTCGGCGGCGACCACGGTCAGGCCGGTTTGCGGGGTGACCTTGCCGGGGTTGCGGGCCAGCACGGTGACTTTGTGGCCGCGGCTTAGCAGTTCGGAAAGAATAGGTGCGCCGATAAAACCTGTGGCGCCGATCAGTGCGATGTTCATAAAAACTCCTGCGGGTTAAAAGAGCCTCTAGTGTCATTACTTCACAACGCTCTGAATAGACGGCAAAATTCGCTAACACTGTGAAGTAGAGCTAACTAATGAGCGATAAATCCATGGACCAGCTCAAGCGCATGGCCATTTTTGCCGAGGTGGTTGCCAAGGGGTCCTTGACTGCGGCGGCGCGGCAGCTGGGCATGACGCCTTCGGCCGTGAGCCAGCATTTGCGGCAGCTTGAGCAGTCGCTCGGCCTGGCCCTGCTGCACCGGTCCACGCGGCGCCTGACACTGACAGAAGCGGGTGAGCGCTACCACGCTGGTTGCGCCGCCATGGTGGCGGCTGCGCGCTCGGCGGAACAGGCGCTGGTGCGGCTGCGCGACGAACCCGAAGGCGAGCTGCGCCTGGCCGCGCCGGCCGGCTTTGGCGGCCTGCTGGCAGCGGCGCTGGCGCCGCTGCGCGGCTACCCCCGGCTCACGCTGCGCCTGTTGCTGGACGACAAGCTGGTTGACCTGATCAGCGAACGCGTGGACATCGCGGTGCGCGTGGGCGAGCTGGCCGACTCCAGCCTGGTGGCACGCAAGCTGGGCAATATGACGCGCCAGCTATGCGCCTCGCCGGCCTACCTGGCCGAACGGGGCTGGCCCGCCACGCCGCAGGATTTACTGCGCCACGACTGGCTGGCCAGCAAACCCAACAGCAGCAACAGCGCGGACATGCTGGAGCTGCTGGGCCCGTCTGGCGAACGCGCAACCCTGAGGCTGGAAGGCCGGGTGCAGGCTTCGCAGGTCACGGCGCTGCATGCGCTGGCCATAGCCGGCTGGGGCATCAGCATGGGTGTGAGCGAGGACGACCGCAAAGCGATGACCGAAGGCCGCTTGCTGCCGATATTGCCGGGCTGGCGCATGGCGGATGTTCCGGTCTACGCCGTCACGCCGCGGCGTGGTGAGCAGCCGGCCAAGGTGCGCTACGCGTTGGAGCTGCTGGCGGCCTGGTTCCTGGGCGTCAGGCCTGTTGCGGACGCGGCCTGAGCACCAGCCCGCCCAGCATCACACAAGCCAGCGCGGCCACTACAAACGCGACGCCGGCCCATTGCCAGGGCGTGACAACCTCGCCCAGTACCAGCATGCCGGTGGCCAGGCCCACCACCGGCACGCCCAGGCTGAAAGGCGCGACGCGATTGGCCGGGTGGCGCTTGAGCAGGTTGGTCCACAGGCTGTAGCCCAAAATGGTGGCCGCCCAGCCAAGGTAGGCTACAGCGGCCCAGCTGGAGGCACGCGCTTCCATCCAGTGCCAGCGCGCGGCCTCGGGGTCGAAGGCCCAGGACAGAGCGGCAAAGGGCAGTATCGCCACCAGGCTGCTCCAGACCACAAAGGCCAGCGGCGAATAATCGCTGTAGGTCTGCTGAACGCGACGCGCCACGATGTTGGACATGGCCCACATGGCCGCCGCGCACAGCGTAAGCACAAAGCCCAGCGGCGTGGTGGCGCCCGCGCCATTGGCGCCCACGTAGTTGAGCGCAAAGCAGGCCAAGCCCAGCGCCGCCAGCACCAGGCCCGCCTGCAGCGGCCGGCTGGCGCGCTCATGCAGCAGCACAAAGCCAAAGAGCGCCGTCCAGAACACCTGGGTCTGCTGCAGCACCGAGGCCAACGCCGCGGTCATGCCGACCTTGAGCGCCAGAAACAAGATGCCGAACTGGCCCACACCCTGAAAAAGGCCGTAGAACACGATCCACTTCCACGCGATTTTGGGCGGGCGGATCAGCAGCGCCAGCGGCAACACGGCAAACACATAACGGGCCGTGCCCAACTGAAAAGGCGTGAAATCGCGCAGCGCGAATTTCATCACCACGAAGTTAACGCCCCACAGCACGACGACCGTGAGGGCGGCCGCCAGATCGCGGCCCGTCAGAGCATTGGGCTGCATCCGCGCAAGACGTGAAGTCAGCCCAGCTGCATGGAGCGGGCTGCATCCAGGTGCGCTTTGACGCGCTGGGCCAGCGCGACGTCGCCGGGGGTCTCTGGCCGCCATTCCTGGGCGGGCAAGGCCTTGCCGTCCAGGTCTACCGCAACAAACACCACCAGGCATTCGGTGATGACCTGCATCTGCCCGACTTTCATGTCGCCGGCGCGCACTTCCACCGAGATGTTCAGGCTGGTCGTGCCGGTATAGGCCAGGCGGGCTTCGACTTCGACCAGGTCGCCGATCATGATGGGGCGCTGAAAACGTATGCTGCCCACCGACACGGTGACGCAATAACGTTTCGCCCAGCTGGTGGCGCAGGCGTAGCCGGCTTCGTCAATCCATTTCATGACGGTGCCGCCGTGCACTTTTCCGCCGAAGTTGACGGTGCTGGGTTCGGCCAGGAAGCGGAGGGTAATGGAGGACATGGGGGCTGCCGGTAGTTTTATGAGGTTCTTATGYGTGCTGCCAGGCGATGCCGGCGACACGCATCATATTGTCGCCCATCACACCTTCGATCTCGGTTGCGCTCAGGCCCACCTGGCGCAGCGCTTCGGGCAGCAGTTGCCAGGTTTCAACCGGCGTGTATGTCATGCGCTGTACGGCGCGGTCATAGCCAGCCGATTTGGGCCACCAGTAGGTGGGATCGTAGTCGCCGGGAGGGTTGTCATTGAGCTCATCCTGCCGGAAGCTGATGTCCAGGCCGATGCCCGCATGCTGCGCGCCGACCAGGCCCGCCACATAGGCCACATGCCGCGCCATGTCATCGGCTGTGGGGGTGCGTGTGCCCAGGAAGGCAGAGACGCCCGAGACGCACACCACGCCGCCGGTTGCGGCGCAGGCGCGTATCTGCTCGTCGGTGATGTTGCGCCCGTGCTCCACCAGCGCAAGCGGGTTGGCGTGGCTGAAGATCACCGGCCTGGCCGAGGCAGCCATGATGTCCAGGCTACAGCGGCGGCCGGTATGGGAGCAGTCCATCAAGAGGCCGGCCTCATTGACGGCCTGCACCATGCGCACACCCAGCGGCGTGAGGCCGCGTGCTTCGTCGTGGCAGCCGTCGGCCACGCTGTTGTTACGGTTRTAGGCGAAATGGATTTGCCGCACGCCGAGTTCGCGGTACAAGGTCACCATATCGGGCCGCTCCTGCAGGGGCATCGCGCCTTCCAGGTCAAAGCCGATGGCAAGCTGGCCCGCCGCCGCGGCCTCGCGGATCTCGTCCACACTGGACACCAGCCGCAAGCGTTCGGGGTTCGCGGCAATCTTCGCGCGGAAGGCCGCAATGACCGCCATGATTTGCGCCACCGGGTTCATGTCCATGCCGACATTGACGGACACATAGTTCACGCCCGCAGTGCGCAACGCGTCCATCGGCGAAAAATCGGCTGCCGGGTGCAATGGCAGGCAGGCGTGGGCTTCCCAGTGGATCATGGCGTGGCGTGTGGTGTTGAAGAGAAATTAAAGCATGCGGCGCTGCGGCGCGCCAGACCTGCCTGGTAACGATTTACGCCGTGGCGGATACGTCGGCCGCTGCGCGGCGTTTGAACCCGGTGGAAGCCTCCATCAGGCTCAGCGTATAGGCATTCGTGACTTTGTGTGCCGCCAGGTCGGCCGCAGGCAGCATCTCCACCGTCTGGCCGCGCTGCATCACCATCAGCCGTTCACACAGGTGCGTGACGACGGCCAGGTCGTGGCTCACCATGACGAAAGTCAGGCCGCGCCTGCGGCGCAGTTCTTCGAGCAGGTTGAGCACCTCGGCCTGCACCGAGGCGTCCAGTGCCGAAGTGGGCTCGTCCAGCAGCAGGATTTGCGGCTCGAGAATCAAGGCGCGCGCAATCGCGATGCGCTGGCGCTGCCCACCCGAGAGCTGGTGCGGGTAACGAAAGCGAAAGCCCGTGCCCAGCCCGACTTCTTCCAGCGCACGTTCGATGCGCGCCTCTGCGTCGTCGATGCCGTGAATGGCCAGCGGCTCGGCGAGGATGCGGTCTACGGTGTGGCGTGGATGCAGTGACCCGTACGGGTCCTGAAACACCATCTGCACCTGCCGCCTGAAGGCCTTGCTGCCGGGCGCGCTGTCCTGGCCCAGCAACTTGACCGTGCCGGCCGTGTGCGGCGCGAGCCCGCAGATGGCGCGTAGCACGGTGGATTTGCCGGAACCCGATTCGCCGACGATGCCGAAGCTTTCGCCGGGGTTCACGATGAAGGAGGTATCGGCGACGGCGACAAAGCTGTCGTACACCACGCGCAGGCCGCTGACTTCCAGGCCCAGCGATGCAGATGAAACCACGGCATTCACAGCGCCCACTCCGGTTGACGGTCCAGCGTGGCCAGCGGATGCGTGGACGCGCCCAGCTGCGGCAGGCAGGCCATCAGGCCGCGTGTGTAGGGGTGCTGCGCATTCGCCAGGCCGCCGGCAGCCAGCTCTTCCACCACCCGGCCCGCGTACATCACGAGGATGCGGTCGCAGAAGGTCGACACCAGCCGCAGGTCGTGCGAGACCAAAATCAGGCCCATGCCGCGCTCAGCCACCAGCGTGTCGAGGATGGACAGCACCTGCAGTTGCACCGTCACGTCCAGCGCCGAAGTCGGCTCGTCGGCGATCAGAAGGTCCGGGTCGGCGATCAGCATCATCGCGATCATCGCGCGCTGGCCCATGCCGCCGGACACCTCATGCGGGTAGAGTTTGTAGACGCGCGCCGGGTCGTCGATGCGCACGGATTCCAGCGCGGCGAGTGCGCGCTTTTTTGCTTCCGCCGACGAAACACGGGTATGGGCTTGCAGCGTCTCCACGATCTGTGCGCCTATGGTCATGACGGGGTTCAGCGAAAACTTCGGATCCTGCAACACCATGGCGATGCGGCCGCCGCGCAATTCGYGGCGTTGGGCGGGCGGGCAGTTGAGCAAGTCCATGCCGGCGAACTCAAGACGCCTGGCGCTGATGCGGCCTTCCGGTGCGGTCAGCCCCATGATGGCGCGGCCGGTTTGTGACTTGCCCGAACCCGACTCGCCCACGATGCCCAGGCGCTCACGGCCCAGCGTGAAGGACACGCCGCGCACCGCCTCGGTCATGCCGCCGTCACGGCGCGGAAAGCTCACGCGCAAGTCGTCGACCACCAGCAGGGGCATGTTGGCGCCCGTCATTTGGCGGCCTTCGGGTCCAGCGCATCGCGCAGGCCGTCGCCCAGCAGGTTGAAGGCCAGGCTCACGACAAAAATCGCCGCGCCGGGCGCGGCGGCCACCCACCACTGGTCCAGCACATAAAGACGCCCATTGGCGATCATCGCGCCCCACTCCGGCATGGGCGGCTGCGCCCCCAGGCCCAGAAAACCCAGCCCGGCGGCGGTCAGGATGATGCCGGCCATGTCCAGCGTGACGCGCACGATCACCGACGACACGCACAGCGGCATGATGTGGCCGAGCACGATGCGCCAGGGCGATGCGCCCAGCAGCCGCACGGCGGCGATGTAGTCGGTCTGGCGTATCGTCAGCGTCTCGGCCCGCGCCATGCGCGCATAGGGCGGCCAGGAGGTGATGG
>NZ_JBFUAZ010000076.1:0-10698 GCF_056406035.1 Polaromonas sp. P1_E1_2
CTTCTTCTTCAGGGAAACGCGCTGAGGAAAATTGGTACACGGTGTACGACGCTTGGCCGATTTTGAAATGAAGATTACCTGCACCTGTCCAACCATTCGGGCTACGTACGGAAAACTGAAACGCTTCCCTGGCGTGCATTTGAGTCGTAGCCGGATATGTCAGCTCGGGAGTCTGACCTAGTTTGCCAAAACGGTATTGCATGTAGGCATTCGCTGATGTCTGGGCAGATGTGCGGCAAATCGACATGTGTTTATCGCTTTTCCCCGCGATTGGGCACGACAACACGACCAGCTCGTGCGTTTCGCAATGAGTGCCTGGACCACCGAGTTCCTCGGCAATTGCGAGTGGTGCAATAAATTGGCCAATTCCGAAAGCGATACAAGCCAGGCGATTCATATTCATCATCAGTTCTCCCAATGGTTACGCAGCCAATTTCAGTTCTTCCATCGACGTTTGCAGCGCGCTCGCCGGCACGCCGTCTTTCCACGGCAAGTCCACCGGGTAGTCTTTGAGCAGGCAGTCGTCGGGCAGGCATTCAATCGGCGTGAAGTCGCGGTGGGCGATGTATTCAGGGCGTTTGTGGCGGCGGATGTGGTTGCTCACCGCGCACAGGCTCAGGTAAACGCTTACCCGGTTGAAGGGCGAAAGGTTGCTGCCCGAGGCGTGCACCAGGCAGGAGTGAAAGAGGATCATCGAGCCGGCCGGGCCCTTGGGGCTGACGATGCCGCCTTGCTTTCCACCGGCGCGCTGCACCAGCTGGCGGATCAAATCGTTGTCCACCGTCCAGAGCGGGTAGCTGGTGGTGGTGAGGTCGTGTTTGGCATCGACCACGCCCTTTTTGTGGCTGCCGGGGATGAACATCAGCGGGCCGTTGTGCTCGGTCACGTCGTCCATGAAAATGGCCACGTTCATCGCGCGTTCGGTGGGCATCATGTCGTCGTTCAGCCAGGTGCCATAGTCCTGGTGCCATTGCCACACGTCGCCTTCAAACGCCATCTTGCCGTTGATCTTGAACTGGTGCATGTAGAGCTTTTCGCCCAGCAGGTCTTCCACCGGCTCGATCATGCGCGGGTGCCGCGYGAGCCGGGCAAACGGCTCGCTGTACATGTGCGCGGCGAAGTTGGTACGCACCGCGTCCTTGCCTTTTTCACGCACGTTGTAGTCTTCGCGCCGGCTGTAGAGCTCGGGCACGGCATCGTTGAGCGCCCGGGTTTCTTCAGGCGTGAAGAGGCCGGGGAAAAACAGGTAGCCGTCGCGGTCGAATTGCGCAAGTTGTTCCGGGGTCAGTTTCATCGCATGTCTCCTGTTGCGTGTTGTCGGGTGTTCAGGGCGCCGCGCGGGCGCCGGTTTGGCCGAGTGCGCTGGACAGCAGTTTTGCCAGGTTGTGGCCCGCTTCCTCGCCATGCTCGCGGATCAGCGCTTCGGCCTGGGTTTCATCACCGGCCGCGATGGCCTCGGCAATGGCTTCGTGCTCATCCCAGATCGATTCGCGCATGGTTGATACCTGCAGCACAGCACCCATGGCGCGGCGGATGTGGTGCCAGTGCAGCTGGGCGCTCTGGGCGATCAGCGGGTTGCCCGAGGCGGTGTAAATGGCCGCGTGAAATTGCGCGTCGGTCGCCATCATGGCCTTGACGTCACCGCCCCGCGCGGCCTTTCGGCCCCGGCTGATCAGTTGCGGGTCGAGCCGGCAGCGGCCTTGCGCGGCCAGCCGGGCGGCCAGTGCATCGAGTGCGCTGCGTACCTGGTAGATCTGCACGAGCCAGGCCACGTCCAGTGGCGCCACCAGCACGCCGCGCCCCGGGGCGTCCAGTACAAAGCCGTCCTTCTTCAAAAGGCGCAAAGCCTGCAGTACCGGTTGTCGCGACACCGCGAGTTGCTCGGCAATGTCTTCCTGCATGATGCGCGCACCCGGCGCCAGCGAGCCTTCGCTGATGGCGTCCAGCAGGCTGCGGTAGACCTGGTCGACGAGGTCGGGCGTGGATTCGATTTTGATCAGTTGTTGTGGCATGTTAGTACTCTGTATACAGAATACATTGCGACTGAAGACCTGAAGTTTCGGGTTTACCCGTAAATGGTTGCGGGCGGCCGGGCTGTGCCAAGATGGCACATTGAAGCCGCTTCGACACTTTCAGGAGAAGAACAATGACCCAGCCCGATCCCGCCTGGCTTGACCGCATGTACAACAACCGGGCTTTGGTACCGGACCACGGGGTGTATTTCGCTCGTTGGGCTGAGAGCTCACAAGCCATTCGCAAGCGCGTGCCCTGCCAGATCGATATTCCCTATGGCAACCATGCGGGTGAAATGCTCGACGTGTTTCCGGCGGGTGATTTCGCCACACAGGGCGGCACCCAGGGCCTGGCCGGTGCGCCGGTGCTGGTGTTCATTCACGGCGGGTACTGGCGGTCTCTCGACAAGGCCGACCATTCCTTTGTGGCGCCGGCTTTTACGCAAACGGGCGCCTGTGTCGTGGTGCCGAACTATGCGCTTTGCCCCGCGGTGACCATTCCCCAGATCACCATGCAGATGGTGGCGGCGCTGGCCTGGACCTGGCGCCACATTGCCCATTACGGCGGGGACCCATCCCGCATCACGGTGGTGGGCCATTCRGCCGGTGGGCACCTGGCTGCCATGCTGATGGCGTGCGACTGGAAGGCCTATGYCGGCGACCTGCCTGCAGACCTGCTGAAAAATGCCTTGTCGATTTCCGGCCTGTACGACCTTGAACCCATGCGCCACACGCCTTTCCTGAAGGATTCGCTGAAACTCACACCTGAACAGGTGCTCAAGGCCAGCCCGGCCCTGCTGCCGGCGCCGGGCCGCGGCACCCTGTACGGCGTGGCAGGTGCCGACGAAAGCGCGGAGTTCCTGCGACAGAACGTGTTGATCCAGCAGGCCTGGGGCGCCGGGGTGGTGCCGGTCTGCGAATCCCATCTGGGGCGCAACCACTTCAGCATCCTGGAGGCGCTGACGGAGCCGTCTCACCGCCTGCACCGGCTTGCATTGCAACTGCTGGCGGCTGGCCAGCGTTAGCTAACCAGCCTAGATATCGACGTCGTACTCCAGCACCACGTCGGACGCCGGCAGGCCACCCCGGATCGCCCAGTTTTCGCGTGACGCCTCACGCAGCAGCACTTTCACGTGATCTGCGGGAATGCCGCACAGCCCGAGCTTTTGCACGATGACCTGGTACAGGGCGCGTTTGGTTTCCAGGGATCGCCCGACAAAGCAGTCGATCGTCACCAGCGTGTAGCGGTCCCCTTTGTCTGCTGGCGCACGAAAGCGCTGCGGCTCATGGATAACAAGCCGGACGGAGGTCGTCCAGAGCGGTACCTTCAGCGCAGAGGTCAACGCCTCCTGGACGGCGTCCATGAGGGCTGCTTCTTCTTCGCCGGAATAGGGCCGGCGTACTTCAATGGCTGCGGTGGGCAAGGGGAGTGAGTCTCTTCAGGAACAAGGCCTATTGTCGCCGGAGCCGGCCTTGCTACTATTTGTTACCGTCGGCCTACATCAGCAGGTGTTCACCGGCGTTGTCGCCGCCCAGGGTCACATAGTTGACCTTGCGAATGTCCAGCAGCTTCGTGCCGCCGGCGTAGCTGATGGAGCTCTGGATGTCTTCTTCCATCTCGCGCAAGGTATCGGCCAGCGTGCCCTTGACCGGCTCCAGGATGCGCTTGCCTTCGACGTGCTTGTACTCGCCCTTGTTGAAGTCCGAGGCGCTGCCGTAGTATTCCTTGAAGAGCTTGCCGTCCACCTCGACGGTCTTGCCCGGGCTTTCTTCCAGGCCTGCGAGCATGGAGCCGATCATCACCATGGTCGCGCCAAAGCGCACCGACTTGGCGATGTCGCCGTGTTCGCGAATGCCGCCGTCGGCAATGATGGGTTTGGTCGCCACGCGCGCGCACCACTTGAGCGCCGACAGCTGCCAGCCGCCGGTGCCGAAACCGGTTTTCATCTTGGTGATGCAGACCTTGCCGGGGCCGATGCCGACCTTGGTCGCGTCGGCACCCCAGTTTTCGAGGTCGATCACCGCTTCGGGCGTGCCCACGTTGCCGGCGATCACGAAGGACGCCGGCAGCTTCTGCTTGAGGTAGGCGATCATCTTCTGCACCGTGTCGGCATGGCCGTGTGCAATGTCGATGGTGATGTAGTCGGGCACCAGGCCCTCGGCGGCCAGGCGGTCCACCGTGTCGTAGTCGGGTTTCTTCACGCCCAAGGAGATCGAGGCGTAGGCGCCGCGGGCTTTCATGTCTTTCACGAACTGGACGTTGTCCAGGTCGAAGCGGTGCATCACGTAGAAGTAGCCGTTCTTCGCCATCCAGGCGCAGATCTCCTCATTGACGACCGTCTTCATGTTGGCCGGCACCACCGGGATGCGAAAGCTGCGCCCGCCCAGCGTCGCGCTGGCGTCGCATTCGGAACGGCTTTCCACGCGGCATTTGCGCGGCAGCAGCAGGATGTTGTCGTAGTCGAAGATTTCCATGATTCCCAAGCCTTTGAAAAAACTGTTGAAGAAACAGAAGGCGCTTGGACTGGACCGGTTTTGTTTGCGGGCGCTTGGCAAGTAGACAAGGCAGAAACAAAAAACCGGGCGCAATTGCTTGGGCCCGGTGATTGATTCTATGCGCCTCTCAAGCGGGCGCTACCCCGCAAAGCGGTATAGCCTTTATATGCATAGTGGCATCTTGATAACCCGGGCTTGAGGCGCCAGCCTCAGCGCACCTCGACCTCGGCCACGCGCACGGTCTCCCGCCCGCGCGCCAGCCGCAAGGTCGTCCACTCGTCACGCGCCTGCGGCGTGCCGAACCCGGTGGTAACGCGCACCATCACGGTGGTGCCGGCCGACAGCACCTGCTGGCGGTGGCCGTAGAACTGTGCCTCTATGCTGTACTTGCCGGTTTTGGCGGTCTTTAATGAAAACTCCTCGGGGCCATAGCCGCCCGTGGCGTCGGGGCTCATGGCGCCACCCTGATGGGTCAGCCGGTTCGCATAACTGGCCCTTTCGCCGTTCGGGTCGCTCACCCACATGTCGATGTCGGTGTCGTCGGTATCCCAGGCCATGACCACACGCAAGGCCAGCGGCAGGTTGCGGCGCAGGCGCGTGTCCACAAGACTCATGTCCAGCGCCGGCTGGCTGCTGGCGGCAGGTTGGGCGGCAATCGCGTTGAGTTCAGCCAGCGCAATCATGTTGATGCCGGCGAAGCGGCCGTTCCAGGGCTGCGACACCACTTCCCACAAGGCGTTGACGGCGCGCTGCGGCTGGCCGCTCTCGGCCAGCGCCAGGCCCAGGTCGCGCCATGACTGCGGCTCATTGGGCGCCAGTTCGCTGATGCGTTCGAACACCGGCACGGCCAGGTCGTTGCGACGCGCCTGCACCAGGCGGTAGGCATACAGGCGCAGCAGCTGGCGGTTTTCCAGGTTCATTTCCGCCAGGTTGGAGAGCACGCGCAGCCCCAGCTCGGGCAGGCCGCGGTCAAAGAACACGCCGGCCGCATCCATGTAGAAAGAGCTGCTGCTCAAGTAGGCGGCGCGCTCATCCAGSTAGACGCGGTACAGCTCGTCCTTGCCGGCATTCTGCAGGCGCTTCATGTAGGGCGCGTCGGGCACCCAGGCCTGCAGCGCGATGGTGGCTACGGGCGCTGCTGTAACCGCCTTGGCGCTGCGTTTGTCCATGGCGTCGGAGCGTGCTTCGGCCATCATGGCGGGTGCGGCTGCGGGGGCTGCAGCGGCAGGGGCAGCAGGGGCGAAGGAAAGTGGTGCTGCGGGTGCGCTCTGGGCTTGCTCGCGCGACCGCGCTGTGCCGGCCAGACTGCCCAGGCCGCCCTGGCTGATGTGCTTCTCGGCCTTGGGCTCCGCATGTTTGGGTGCTTCCTTGGGAAAGTCCCTGCCCCACCAGCGCTGCTTCTCGTCAAACTGCCTCACCATGGCCTCGATGTGCGCCTGCCGCGTCTGCACGGCCTGTGCGAGTTGCTGCTGGCCCAGCCGCGCCACTTCATCCGCCAGCTCGGGCGGGGCAGGGAGGTTGTAGCGGGCATAGTCGGTGGCCAGCTCCAGCACGATCAGCGAACTGTTGAGCCCCACGACACCGTGCGCCGCCGCGATGCGCTGAAGTTCTGCGCTGTGCAGGCCGGCATTTTCAGCCAGCTCGGCGCTGCGCCATTGGGCCCACTGCTGGCCGGGCCAGTGGCCGCTGACCGGCTTGGCGCTGACCTGCAGCGCCAGTGTGCGTTTGCGGCCGTCCGGGTGCGCCAGCGTGATGTCGATGCGGGCGGTACTGTCTTGCAGCTCACCGGCCACTGAAATGCGGCCCTGGTTGATCCGCGTTGTCGGCGTCACGAGTTGCCGCGCGGACAGGCTGTCCAGCTTCTCAATACGCCAGCCGTGCATCAGCATGGCTTGCGCGCCCTCGTCGGGCGATTGCAGCGCGGCATCGACCAGCGCTCCGCCGGTGCGGTCGGCCAGCCTGGCCAGCCGCGCCATGTCGGCGGAGGCTGCGCCATTGATCACCATCACCGGTGCCGTGTGGGTGTAGCGAATGAGTTTTTTGCCGTCCGTCATCAGGCCGTCCGTCACCATCAGGGTGGTGTCCACGTCGGCGGGAATGGGCAGGTCGTCAAAATTGCTGGAGCCGTCGAAGGGCTCTGCGCGCAATGCATCGGCCAGTTCACCGAAGCGGCCCGGCGTGACGGTGAAGCTGCGCACAGCCTCGGCCTTGTTACGCACCACGAGCAGGCTGAGCTTGACGGGCTTGCCCAGCTTGCGGAAGTAGGCCTCCAGCACCGGCAGCACCCGGGCCTGCGCGGCGGCCGAAGCCGATGCGTCCCACACCAGTGCGATGTGGGCAGGGGCGGGCCGTCTCACCAGCTCATCGCGCACATCGAGTTGCCCGGCAAAGAACGGCTTGCCGGCAGATTCACCGACCATGACCTGCGGCTTGCCGGTGCGGCGCAGCGCCAGCTGAAGCCAGCCCGCAGGGCCCTGGGGGGCCTGCCAGTGGTTTTTTTGCAGGGCCAGTTCCGTGCCGGTGGCGCTGGCGTTCAGCTCGGTGCCGGCGGGCGCCTGCAGCAGTTCCACATCCCGGTGGGCGGCGCCGTGGGCGCGCACTTTCACCTGCAATTGGCCCACGCTTGACGCGAACACCAGCGGCACCCTCAGTACACCCGCATCGCGCTGGCGCGGCAGGGTCTCGTTGAATGTGATGAGCACGCGGCGCTCCCCCTGGGCCGGGATGGGATAAACGCGCAGCTTGTACTGGTTGCCGGCGGCGGCTTCCAGCAGGCCCGGGTCTACGCGCCGGCGGCGTATGTCTTCAAAGATCTCTTGCCCTTTGGCCTTGGGTACAGGTACTGCGTCGCGCAATTGGCCGTTGATATCCAGCGCGAAGCCGGTCACGACCTGGCCCTCCTGCAGTGGGAACTGCAGCTCGCCTTCGAGCACGCGGGGGTTGGGGTTGAAAAGGCGCAGCTCCACGCTGGTACGGGCCTGGTCGCCGAAGAGGTCGACTTCGATGGAAACGGCCCGCAGCTGGATGGGCTGGCCCGCATGGTTCACGGCGATGACCGGCGGCCGCCAGTCGGGCGGCGGCGCGAATTTTCCGTTGGGGAAAGGCTGCGGCATCGGGCTGAGCGCCAGTGCCTGCRGGCTGAAGCAGGCTGCGGCGGYGGCCTGAAGGAGGCGGGCGGCAGTCAGCCGGGTGAACCCGCGAAAGACGTGAAAGCCGTTTGGCATGAAAACCCCTTTTGTTGTTGGCGATGCACCGTTAAACGGCGCGCGCAACGCAAAGGGGTTAAATGACGCCAAATATTTTTAAGGCACGCAGCGCGACTGCGCCGCGGCCACCACCAGGCCTTTTTCGTTTTCTACCCAGCCCACCACGCGCATCCGGTCGGGGTTGGCGCCCTCCGCAATGCTCATGGAGCGTGCATCAAAGAACCGGTTTTGCTCTGTTTTTGATAGCTGCTTGCGCCCGTCCCAACTGGTCTGGAGCACGTTTCGAATCAAATTCCGCTCAACCGGGGAACCCTCGGTGCCGGCCGGCAAGGTTTCGACCAGGGCAAGCCAGGCTGTCCATTGGCGGCCCTTGGCGGCTGCCGGGACGGGCTTGAGCTCGATGGAGGCGCCAAAATAACCGCTCAGCGGCAGGCCATGCGCGACACGCAGGGTGGCGCCCTTGATGGCTTTGACGGGCGAGGTGTTGGCCAGGCTCTGTGCGGGGACGGCCTGGCGCAGCGCGTCCAGCCGTTGCAATCCTTCGCTTGCGGCGACGGCGGACAGCGGGGCGTCGCTGCCCTTGTCGCCAGGAACCACCCAATCCAGTGCGACCTGGCCGGCCGCGGCTTGCGGGGTGGCCGGGTCGGCCCAGCAGGTGTCGCAGTTGGCGTTGATAAAACGCTCAAGCAGCATCACCGGCCGGCCCTGGCCGTCGCTGGAGCAGGACGACTGCGCACGCGCCACGCCGGCAAAACCGAGGCCCACCGCCAAAAGGCTGGCGGCCAGCCAAGCAGGCCCTGATGGGCCCAAACCTGTAGTCATGAAAACCCCAAATACGGCTATGTTCGCAGAAGCCGCAACCGGGCGGGGATTTACGGGTTTCCGGTCGCAGTCCGGCGTATCCCGTTGGGTGACGGAAGAAACTGAACCATACAATTTCAAAAGAGGCAAAGTTGAACGCGCGGCGCGAGCGGTGTTACCCTGCGCGCAGTCTTCCACAATTGCAGCGGCGTGCCTGACATGCCGTTGCGCGAACCCGTAGCCAATGCCTGCCATGAACGAAATCCCCACTTCTACCTCGACCTGTGACGTACTGATTGTGGGCGGCGGCCCGGCCGGCTCCACCATTGCAGCCTTGCTGGCTGCCCAAGGGCGTGACGTGGTGCTGCTCGAAAAAGCGCATCACCCGCGGTTCCACATCGGTGAATCGCTGCTTCCGGCCAATGTCGAGCTTTTCGAACGTCTGGGGGTGCGCGACCAGGTTGACCGCATCGGCATGCCCAAATGGGGCATTGAGTTTGTTTCACCCGAACACACGCACTGCAGCTACATCGAATTCGCCGACGCCTGGGACAAATCGATGCCTTCGGCCTGGCAGGTGCGGCGCTCTGAACTGGACGAACTGCTGTTTCGCAACGCGGCGACGCGTGGGGCAAAAACGCTCGAAGGCTGCACCGTGCGTGATGTGGTGTTTGACGCGGAAGGCGCCACCGTGCAGGCGGAGCTGGACGACGGCGCGAAGCGCAGCTGGCGGGCCCGTTTTGTGGTGGACGCCTCCGGCCGCGACACATTGCTGGCGAACAAGCTGCGCTCCAAAGCCAAGAGCAAGGAACACAACAGCACGGCGCTGTTTGGCCATTTCACGAATGTCGAGCGGCTGCAGGGCAAGCGCGAAGGCAACATCAGYATCTGCTGGTTCCCCCACGGCTGGTTCTGGTTTATTCCGTTGGCCGACGGCACCACCAGCGTCGGCGCGGTGTGCTGGCCGTATTACCTGAAGTCGCGCGAAAAGTCGCTGCGCGAGTTCTTCATGGACACCATCGCCCTGGCGCCGGAGCTCAAACGGCGCCTTGCCAACGCCACGCTGGTCGATGACGCGGTGCACGCCACCGGTAATTTTTCGTACAGCAGCACCCACGCCACCGGCGACCGCTACCTGATGCTGGGCGACGCGTTTACCTTCATCGACCCGATGTTCTCGTCAGGTGTTTACCTTGCGATGCACAGCGCTTTTGATGGCGCCGAGCTGGTGGCCACTGCGCTTGACCAGCCGGCCGACCTGCCCGCTGTGCGCAAAAGCTTCGAGGCCATGATGCGCAAGGGCCCCAGCGAGTATTCGTGGTTCATTTACCGCGTGACCAACCCGACCATCCGGCACATGTTCATGCACCCGGCCAACCCGCTGCGCGTCAAGGAAGCCCTGTTGTCGCTCCTGGCGGGTGATATCTTCGGCAAGACGCCGTTCTGGGGACGGCTGCGGATGTTCAAGGCGATCTATTACGGTATTTCGCTGGCGAATTTCCGCCGTACCTGGGACGGCTGGAAGCGCCACCGCATGGCCATCCGCGACGTAGGAGCGCTCAAGGGCGAGACCATCCTGAAGACGGACGGGAGCTAGAGCCCCCACGGTCGCTCACAACGCGCAAGCTCCCTGCCCCCGAGGGGGCGCTGCGCCTGCGGGCTGGCAAAGTCAGACCCGCGGCCCCGGCTGGTGAAGAGAAATCTGCCTCGGGCGGACGGGGTGCATCCCGGCACCGTGCCGGAGCCGGGGTTCTTTCTACAATGGGGGATGTCCCCAGAAGTTCCCAGCTCCCCCCTCCTGCAAAACCTTAACCCGGAGCAACTCGCAGCGGTCACGCTGCCCAATACGCATGCGCTGATCCTGGCCGGTGCCGGGTCCGGCAAGACCCGGGTGCTGACCACACGCATCGCCTGGCTGCTGCAAACCGGCCAGGTGTCGCCAGGCGGCATTCTGGCTGTCACCTTCACCAATAAAGCCGCCAAGGAAATGATGGCGCGCCTGTCGGCCATGCTGCCGGTGAATGTGCGCGGCATGTGGATAGGCACCTTTCACGGCTTGTGCAACCGGTTTTTGCGCGCGCATTACAAGCTGGCGAATTTGCCGCAGAGTTTTCAGATCCTCGATACGCAGGACCAGCTCTCGGCCATCAAGCGCCTGTGCAAGCAGTTCAATGTGGACGACG
>NZ_JBFUAZ010000077.1:0-10652 GCF_056406035.1 Polaromonas sp. P1_E1_2
CCAGGAAGGTCGCCGACAGCGCCGTGCCACTGACGGGCGCGTCCTGGACCATGATGGGAATATCAATGGCGGCTGATAGCGTGGCGAAGAACTCATAAGTCTTTTCTTCCGTCACGCGGATGGTGGCGCCGTGGTACGGCGGCATCACCATGACCATGGCCGCGCCCAGGTCCTGCGCGCGGCGGCTGCGCTCGGCGCACACCCGGGTGCCGAAATGCGTGGTCGTCACAATCACCGGCACCCTGCCGGCCACGTGCTTCAGGATGGCGGCCGTCAAAGTCTCACGCTCCTCGTCTGACAGCACAAACTGTTCAGAAAAGTTGGCGAGGATGCACAGGCCCGTCGAACCCGCGTCGATCATGAAATCAACGCAGCGCTTCTGGCTTTGCAGGTCGAGCTCACCCGCATCGGTGAAAGTGGTGGGCACTACCGGGAAAACGCCGGAGTATCTTGCTTTCATGCGGCTCATTCGAGGATGTTGAAGTCTTTGAGGAACTCGGTCTTCATCGTCAGGCCCAGGCCCGGCTTGTTGTCGTCGAGCTGCAGAAAGCCGTTCTCGGCCACAGGTTCGCCGTCGAAGATGTAATAGAACAGCTCGTTGCCGACTTCCACATCGAACATTGGAAAGTATTCGCTCATGGGCGAGGCGAGTGTGCTCATGGTCAGGTGGTAGTTGTGCATCTGCCCGGCGTGCGGAATCACCGGCACGCTGTACGCCTCGCATAGCGCATTGATCTTGTGCGCCGCCGTGATGCCACCCACCCGGTTGGTGTCGTACTGCACGACCGACACGGCCTTTTTGTCGAGCAGCTGCTTGAAGCCGTAGAGGCTGAACTCATGCTCACCGCCCGAGATCGGGATGCTGGTGAGCTGGTTGAGCTCGGCATAGCCGTCAATGTCGTCAGCAATGACAGGTTCTTCCACCCAGCGTGGCTGAAATTTTTCCAGCTTGGGCAGCATGCGTTTGGCGTACTCCAGGTTCCAGCCCATGTAGCACTCCATCATCAGGTCGTTGTCGTAGCCGATGACTTCGCGGATCGCTTCCACGGCTTTCAGGTTTTCAGAAACGCCCTTGGTGCCGTGCGCCGGGCCGTAGCCAAAGCGCGACTTGAACATGGTGAAACCCTGGTCCAGGTATTTCTGCGCTTCGTCCTGCATCGCCTTGAGGTCGGTGCGGTAGAGTTTGGAGTAGTAGCAGGGGATTTTTTCCTTGGTGCGGCCGCCCAGCAGCTTGAACACCGGCTTGTTGACCGACTTGCCCAGGATGTCCCAGATCGCTAGATCCACCGCCGAGATGGCGGCCATGGTCACGCCCTTGCGGCCCCAGGCGTGGGTGCTGCGGTACATGCGCTGCCACAGGTATTCGTAGTCCCACGGGTCCTGGCCCAGCACCAGCGGTGTGAGGTACTGGTCGATGATGGCTTTGGCGATGTGCGGCGCCAGCGCCACGTTGCCCAGGCCGACGATGCCGTCGTCGGTTTCGATCTCGACCACTGTCCACGAATGGAAGCGGAAGGTGCTCATGGATTCTGTCTTTGAGTAGACGAGGTCCATCGCGTTGGAGCAGAAATTGCCTTGGGGTGGAACGGTCTTGCCTTTCCACTCGAACACACGTGCGCGCACTGATTTGATMTTCATTTAAAGGTCCTGTGTGAGATGAATCTTTCGAGCCCTCCCCTGGAAGGGGAGGGTTGGGGTGGGGTGAGCCGTATTACTCCCTTTGGGGAGGCGCCGCCAGGCGTCCTCCCATGCGGCAGGCGATGCGGAAAGCGTTGAGCGTGGCGTTGACATCGGCCACGCCCTGGCCGGCGATGTCATACGCGGTGCCATGCGCCGGCGTGGTGATGGGCACCGGCAGGCCGCCTTGCACAGTGACGCCCTTGCTGAAGCCCATGAGCTTGATGGCGATCTGGCCCTGGTCGTGGTACATGGTGACGATGGCCTGGTACTGGCCGGCCTGCGCTTTCAGGAAGATGGTGTCGGCCGGAAAGGGGCCGTCTACCGGAACGCCGCTGGCGCGCAGCGCTGCCACGGCCGGCTCGATGATGTCGATCTCTTCGCGTCCGCAAACACCGCCGTCGCCRCCATGCGGGTTGAASGCYGCCACCGCTACTTTKGGGCTGTTGTTGCCGCTGGCCTTGAGTGATGCGTARATCAASCGGGTGGCGTCSATGATGCGTTCCTTGCTGAGCATGGCYGCKGCGTCTTTCAGCGGAATGTGCGARGACACACGYGCSGTCCACAAGTCRCCCAGSGTRTTGAACTCGCAGAAGTAGCCGGTCACGCCCAGGTATTCGGCAAAGTGGTGCAGCTCGTCTTCATGCTTCAGGCCGCCCAGCTTCATGGCCTGCTTGTTCAGGGGGGCGAAGCAGATGGCATCGACCTCGCCGCGTTTGGCGCCGTCCATGCAGAGGTTGAGCACCTGCAGCACCGCCGCGCCGCAGGCGGCCTGCGCCTGGCTGCGCTGTACTTGCGCTGGCTGAATCGTGTCTGTGGCCAGGAAGGCGGGCAGGCGTGTGTCGGCGCGGCCGCGCACCTCGGCCAGGCTGGCCACGGCTTGCGTTGCGACCTTCTGTTGGGCAATGTCCTGGCCTTGCTGCCAGAGCCAGGCATCACCCACCAGCACGATGTTGGCGCCTGCCGTGATGCCGGGCTGGCTCAGCAGCCGGGCAATCAGCTCGGGGCCTATGCCGGCCGCGTCACCCAGTGTCAGGGCGACGACAGGCACCGGTTCTGTTGTCTGCTGTTTGCTCATGGCGTCTTTTCCTTGTTCTGCATCATCCGGATCAGTCCAGTTTGATGTTTTTCTTGGCGATCAGGTCACCATAGCGCTTGTTCTCGTCATTGTGGAACTGCGCGAACTGCGCCTGCGTCATCGGTGTCAGATCCGCGCCGATCGCGCCCAGCCGGGCTTGTGTTTCCGGCATCGCCAGGACCTTGGTGATCTCGGCGTAAACGCGTTCCTGCACCGCTTTGGGCGTGGCTGCCGGCATGTAGATGCCGTACCAGGCACTCATCTCGACACCCTTCACACCGGCTTCGGCCATTGTGGGCACGTTGGGAAGCTGCGGGTTGCGTTTGGCACTGGCCACCGCCAAAGGTTTGATGCGGCCGTTCTTGATCTGGCCGATCACCGAGGGCATGGTGTCAAAGCTCAGCTGCACCTGGCCGCCGACGAGGTCGATCAACGCCGGGCCGCTGCCGCGGTAGGGGATGTGCGTGATGAAAACGCCGGCCTGGTCCTTGAAGAGCTCCGCCGCGATGTGTTGCGTGCTGCCCGAGCCGCTGGTGGCGTAGTTGAGCTGGCCGGGTTTTGATTTGGCCAGCTTGATGAGCGACTGCACCGAATCGACTGGCAGGGCATTGTTGACCACCAGCACATTGGGCACCGCGCCGACAAACACAACGGGCACCAGGTCCTTGTTGTTGTCGTAGCCGAGTTTCAGCAGGTGCGGGGCAATCGCATGCGCGGTCGAGACGCCCATCAGCAGGGTGTGGCCGTCGGTGGCCTTGGCCGTCAGGTCGGCTGCCAGCGTGTTGGAGGCGCCGGGGCGGTTTTCCACCACCACAGGCTGCTTGAGCAGGGGGCCGAGCCGGTCCGCTACTGCGCGGGCCATCGCGTCGGTGCCGCCGCCCGGGGCGGAGCCCACCAGAATGCGCACGGGCTTGGTCGGCCAGTCTTGTGCAAATAGCGGGGCGTGGGCGGCCACTGTGCAGGCTGCTGCCAGCAAGGCAGGCAAATATTTCATGGTTGTCTCCGTCATCGTTATGAATCAATGCGGTGATAGTAGGCAAGACAACAGTTAACGTAAATTGAAAATTCCTGATTATTTGATAATCTATAGTTATCAATTGAATTGGCCACCCAACATGCCCAACGCCTCACTGATTCCCCAGCTTCTCAACCGCCTGCGCATGCGGCAGGTGGCCCTTATCCTGGCTGTAGGCGAACACGGTACCTTGCGCAAAGCCTCCGCGGAACTGGGCATGACACAGCCGGCCGCCACCAAGATGATCCAGGAGCTGGAGTCTGCGCTGGGCCAGCGCCTGTTCGAGCGGGTGGGGCGCGGGCAGAAGCTCACGCCGGCCGGCGCCAGCGTGCTGCGTTATTTCCGCGGCATGCGCGGTTCGGTCGAGTCCATGACGCGTGAACTGGCCGAACTGCAACTGGGCAGCTCGGGTCGGGTGTCGATCGGCAGCATCATGGCACCTTCTCCGAATTTGCTGACGCACGCGATCATCACGCTCAAGAAAGCCTATCCGCTGCTGTCGGTCGACGTCATGCTGGACACCAGCGACCGGCTGTTCGAGCTGCTGCGCGAAGGCGTGCTGGATGTGGCCATCGGGCGCATCCGCGACGAGCATCGGGCTGACTACGCCTTCACCCCGCTTGAAAACGAGGCGCTGGCGGTGGTGGCGGGTGTGCACCACCCGCTGGGGCAAAAAAAGGCGGTGAAGTTTGCCAGCCTGCTGGACTACCCGTGGATATTGCAGCCCAAGGGCAGCCCGATGCGTGAAGTGCTGGAGCAGGAGTTCCGCATGCTGCAGGCGCCGACACCCAAAGGGCTGATCGAAACCGCGTCCATCCTCACGACAACCAACCTGATTGCCGAAACCGACATGGTGGGCGTCATGCCGCAGTCGATTGCCGACCACTACGCCCGGCACGGCYTGCTCAAGATATTGCCCTGCTTTATCCAGCACAAGATGGAAGCGTTTGGCTCCATCACCCGCAAGGACAGGCCGCTCAGCGACGCCGCGCGGTTTTTCCTGGCGGCGCTGCACCAGAAATAGCTGCCGGAGGCCGATGGCAAGCCACTACAGAGAAATTTTCTGAAAATTTCGGGCCTTGGTCCATGGGATGAGTGCCGGCCGCTGCTAAATATGGCGTCAATGCCGGCGAAGAACAGAAATTGAAGTTGGCGTGTGTAGCGGCGGATGAACACTCCATGACCTGGATCAAGCTTTTGCCCCGTGCCATTGCTTACGCTTGGCGCATTGCCAACATTGGAAGCACACATGCCGAATCTTCAATGGTCTGACGCCCTCGTGCTCGGACTACCCCTGATGGATGACACTCACCGGGAGTTTGTCGAGTTGCTTGCGCAGGCAGAAAACGCGGCGGATGATGCGTTGCCGGGCCACTGGCGAGCGCTGGTGGACCACACCGATGAGCACTTCAGCCGCGAAGACCGGTGGATGCTGGACACGCGGTTTTCATCCTCCAATTGCCACACTGTGCAGCACAAGGTGGTGCTGCAGGTCATGCGAGAAGGCTTGCTCATGGCCCAGGCCGGGGATTTCACGTCTTTGCGCCATATGGCAAGGGAGCTCGCTCTGTGGTTTCCGCAGCATGCGCAGACCATGGATGCCGCGCTGGCCCTGCATCTACGCGGTATTGGCTACGACCCGCTCACGGGGGTGGTGAGCATGCCGCAAGCTTTGCCCAAGGACACCATACACGGTTGCGGGGGCCTGAGCTGTTCCGATGGCCAGGCGCTTGAACACACCGCATAAACGCGGCACGCTGTTGGGTCCGCTGGGTGATGCAATTTATTGCCCCGTTTGCCAACCCCCGCCCAGCGACTGGATCAGCGCCACCGCCGTGGTCTGGCGGTCGGCCATGGCTTGCACCAGTGCACGGCGCGCGCTCAGCGCGGTGGCCTGGGCGGTGATGACTTCGGTGTAGCTCACCTGGCCGCTGCGGTAGCGGTTGAGTACCTGCTGCTCGACCTGGTCGGCTGCCTGCGACGCCTGGCGGCGCAGCTCCTGCTGGGTCAGCAGTACACGGGTTGCCGACAACTGATCTTCCACGTCCTGAAAGGCCGCCAGCACAGCCTGGCGGTAACGCGCCACTGCCTGCTGGTGGGATGCCTCGGCGCCTTCCACGCGGGCGCCTGTGGCTCCGGCGTTGAAGAGCACCTGCGCGGCCGAGATACCGATGGACCAGACGCTGCTGGAAGCCTTGAAGAGGTCCGCCACCCGGCTGGCGCCCTGGCCGGCCGAGGCGCTCAGCGACAGGCTGGGGTAATAAGCGCTCTTGGCGATGCCGATCTGTTCATTGGCAGAGGCCACGCGGCGTTCGGCGGCGGCAATGTCGGGGCGGCGCTGCAGCAGCTCGGACGGTATGCCGACCGGCACGTCAGGCACTGAAGGATTCCAGGCCACAGGGGCAATCGAGAAATTGCCGGGTGCTTCGCCCACCAGCACCGCTATGGCGTGCTCCAGCTGGGCGCGCTGGCGCACCAGGCCGGCGTCGTCGGCCTGCGCGTTGGCCAGCTGTGTTTGCGCCTGCAGCACATCGGTTTTGGCCGCGATGCCGGCGTTGTAGCGGTTCTGCGTGATGTCCAGCGCGCGCTTGTAGCCGTCAATCGTGTCCTTGAGTAGCACTTTTTGTGCGTCTGTCTGGCGCAAGGATAAATAATTGGTCGCCAGTTCACCCTGCGCCGACAGTTTGGCCGAAGCCAGGTCGGCGGCGCTGGCCTGTTCGCTGGCTTTCGCGCCGTCCACGGTGCGGCCTAGACGGCCCCATACATCGGGTTCCCAACTGCCACCAATGCTGAGCTGGTAGTTGTTGCCCACGCGGCCACCGACATTGTTGCCCGCCGTGCTGCTGCTACTGCTGCCCGAACGGCTGGCACTGCCATCGAGCGAAACCGTCGGGAACAGCGATGCCCGTTGCTCGCGCACCAGGGCTCGCGCCTGCGCATAGGCTGCAACAGCCACCGCCACGTTCTGGTTGGACACCTCCACACGCGATGCCAGCTGGTCCAGTACCGGGTCCTTGAAGAGCGACCACCACGGGCCACGCTCCAGCGTATCGGCGGGCGCGGCCGGAACCCAGCCTTGCGCTTCCTTGTAGGTGCTCACGTCGACCGTGGCCGGGCGCTGGTAGTCGGGGCCGACTGCGCAGCCGCCAACGGCAAGCACCAGCGCAGCGCACAGCAGGCGAAGCTGAAAGCGTGAACGGTACGCGGGGTGGGCATTGGAAAAGTGGTTCATGGCGTTGTCAGTCATTGCAGTTGGAGCGGGGCGCTGGGCGGCGGCGCGTCGGTCTCGTCAGGGTGGCGGCTGAGCTGACGCTCGGAAGGGCTGCGCCGGCGGAGCTTGTCCATCAGCACATAGACCACCGGCGTGGTGAGCAATGTCAGCAACTGGCTGGCGATCAGCCCGCCGATGATGGCGATGCCCAGCGGACGGCGCAGCTCGGCGCCTTCGCCAAAGCCGATGGCCAGCGGCAGCGCGCCCAGAATGGCCGCCAGTGTGGTCATCAGGATGGGGCGAAAGCGCAGCAGACAGGCTTCGCGCACGGCCTCAATCGCGGAAAGGCCACGCGCCCGCTCGGCTTCCAGCGCGAAGTCGATGATCAGGATGGCGTTCTTCTTGACGATGCCGATCAGCAGGAACAGGCCGATCAGCGCGATGATGGAAAAATCCAGCTTGAACAGCAGCAAGGCCAGCACAGCGCCCACACCGGCCGAGGGCAAGGTGGACAGCACCGTGATGGGATGCACCAGGCTTTCGTACAGGATGCCCAGCACAATGTAGATCACCACCAGCGCCGCCAGGATCAGCAGCGGTTGCTCATTTTGCGATTGCTGTGCATTGAGCGCTGTGCCGGAAAAGCTGCCGCGCACGTTGTTGGGCAGCCGGATGTCGGCTTCCGCCTGGTGCACCGCGGCTTGGCCGTCGCTCAGCGTGCTGCCATCGGCGAGGTTGTAGGAAACCGTGGTGGAAAGCTCGCCGTCTTCGTGGCTGACCGAAGCGGCGGTGGGGTTTTCGCTGAAGGTGGCAATGGCCGACAGGGGCACCATGGTGCTGGCCGAGGCGCTCAGGACCTGGCCCGACGAAGAATCACGCAGGGATGGATTGGCCACAGAGGTGCCGGTGGCCACCGTGGTTGCAGCCGGGGTGCCGGTGCTTCCGGTATTGTTGGTTGTGTTGCTTGTGTTGCCTCCAGCCCCCTTGGCCGGTACGTAAATATCTTTCAGCGACTCGGGGCTGCGGGTGTAGCGCGGCGCCACTTCCATGATTACGTGGTACTGGTTGAGTTCGGCGTATATCGTGGCCACCTGGCGCTGGCCGAAGCCGTCATAGAGCGCGTTGTCCACGTCGCGTGAGCTGATGCCCATGCGTGCCGCGCTTTCCTTGTCCACCGTGACCATGGTTTCCACGCCGTTTTCCTGCTGGTCGGTGTCCACGTCGGTCAGGGCGGGCTGCAGTTTCATCTGGTCCGCCAGGCGTGTGGCCCATACACGCAAGTCGGCCGCGTTGTCGCTTTTGAGCGTGTACTGGTAGGTCGAATTGGTCTGGCGGCCGCCGCCGCGCAGGTCCTGCACGGGGTTCAGGAAAAGGCTGACCCCGGTCACCCGTGCCAGCTGCGGGCGCAGCCTCGCAATCACGGCCTGGCCGGCCACGTCGCGTTGCCCCACTGGTTTGAGGTTGATGAACATGAAACCCCCGCCCGCTCGGGAACCACCGGTAAAACCCACCACGGTGTCCACGGCCGGGTCGGCGCGGATGATGTCGACCAGCTGCTTGAGCTTGGCCTGGAGGGCCTGAAATGAGATGCTGCGGTCGGCACGCAGGCCGCCGTTGATCTGCCCGGTGTCCTGTTGCGGAAAGAAGCCCTTGGGCGCCTTCACGAAGAGAAAACCGTTGAGCCCGATCACGGCCACCAAAATCAGCATCACCAGCAACTTGCTGTGCAGGGCCCAGTCCAGGCTCACTTCGTAGCTGCGGTGCACGCGGTTGAAGGCACGCTCGAACCAGCGCCCCACAAAAGCAAAACGCCCGGGCTTCTTCTCGTGCGCGTCAGGCCTCAGAAGCCAGGCGCACATCATGGGCGTGGTGGTCAGCGAGATGACCAGCGAGATCATCACCGCAGCAGACAGCGTGACCGCGAATTCGCGGAACAGCCGGCCCACCTGTCCGCCCATGAAGAGTAGCGGTATAAACACGGCCACGAGCGACAGGCTGATCGACAGCACCGTGAAGCCGACCTCCCGCGCCCCCAGCAGCGCGGCCTTGAAACGGTCCATGCCGGCCTCGATGTGCCGGCTGGTGTTTTCCAGCACCACGATGGCGTCGTCCACCACAAAACCGGTAGCCACGGTGAGCGCCATCAGGCTCAGGTTGTTCAGTGAAAAGCCCAGCAGGTACATCACGCCGAAGGTGCCCAGCAAGGAGACGACGGTGGCCACGGCCGGGATGATGGTGGCACGGGCGCTGCGCAGGAAGGCGCTTACCACCAGCACCACCAGCACGATGGAAATCAGCAGCGTGACTTCGATCTCGTGCAGCGAGGCACGGATGGAGTTGGTGCTGTCGGATGCCACCTGCAACTGCACGTCCTGCGGCAAGGCGGCCTGCAGCTCGGGAATCAGGGCGCGCACGCCGTCGACAGTGGCAATCACATTGGCATCGGGCTGGCGCGTGACCAGCACGATCACCGCCGGCTCGCCGTTGAAAAGACCGAGCGTGTTGATGTTCTCCACACCGTCCTGCACCTCGGCCACGTCTTGCAGCCGGATGGCGGCATTGTTGCGCCAGGCTACGACGAGATTGCGGTAGTCGGCGGCCTTGAGTCCGCCGCTGGCGGTGTTGGAGCCTGAGTAAATCTGGAAGCGCTGGCCGTTGCYTTCGATCGCCCCCTTGGGCCGGTTGGCGTTCGACGCCTGCAGGGCTGCGCGCACGTCTTCCATGGCGACGCCATAGCGGTTGAGTGCAAACGGCAGCAGTTCCACGCGCACCGCCGGCAACGAACCGCCGCCAAGCTCCACGTCGCCGACCCCGGGCACCTGGGCGATTTTTTGCTGCACGAGGTTGGAGACTTCGTCGTAAATCTGGCCCGGTGAGCGCGTCCTGGACGTGAGCGCCAGGATGATGACCGGCGCCGAAGCCGGGTTCGCCTTGCGGTAGGTCGGGTTGCTGCGCAGGGTGGCCGGCAGGTCGGCACGTGAGGCGTTGATGGCGGCCTGCACCTCGCGCGCTGCCGCGTCGATCTTGCGATTCAGGTCAAACTGCAGGCTGACGCGGGTGGAGCCGTTGCTGCTGTTGGACGTCATCTCGTTGACGCCCGCGATCACGCCGAGGCGCCGCTCCAGCGGCGTCGCCACACTGCTGGCCATGGTGGAGGGACTGGCCCCCGGCAACGAGGCGCTGACCGAGATCACCGGGAAATCCACTTGCGGCAGCGGTGAGACCGGCAGCACGAAGAATGCGGCGATGCCTGCGAGGGCCAAGCCTATGGTGAGGAGGACGGTGGCTACCGGGCGGCGGACGAAGGGTTCGGAGAGGTTCATGGCCTTGTTCCTCTTCCGCCATCCGGCCTAGGCCTGTCCTGGGTTGATTTGATTGGTGTTCTCTTTGCTGAGGATGGCTGGCCGGGGGTTGCCCGGCAGCAAGTAACTTTCTTTTGCTTCGCCAAAAGAAAGTCACCAAAGAAAAGGCGACCCTGCTGTCTGCGTCCCTCCGCTTCGCTACGGGCAACCTGCGGTGCTCGGTCCAGGCGGGGTCTCGCTCGAACTCGCCTTCGGCTCAGACAATCGCGATCCCTGATCCGTCTGGCCCTGCGCTCCTCGGCGCATACAGAAGGGGCGATCGGGAACGGGGACCGAAGACAAATACCAACAAGGACACGCCATGGCGTG
>NZ_JBFUAZ010000078.1:0-10615 GCF_056406035.1 Polaromonas sp. P1_E1_2
CGAGCAGGATTTTTTTAACGCGATGTTTCATGAGGAGCCTCAAAGAAGAAGTGAAGGTTCCTCATGGTGCCCGCGGGAGGCCCGCGGCTGTTTGCAGCGCGGTTGCGGCGTGTTTCGCTTTGTTTCAGCCCTCTCAACGGGTAGATTCGCGAGATTTACAAGCGTTTTCGGGCTCTAGCCCAATCTGAACGTGCGCGAGCAGCTATATTTTTAATAGCATCACACCTGCCCTGCCGGCAGCACCCTTCAGCCTTGCAGCATCGTCGCCGGCTCTTCGCAGGCCAGCACCTGTTCAGCCCAGGGCTGCAGCTTGGCGGCATCGGCGCGCAGGATTTGCTGCTTGACCGCCAGGATCTGCGACGGGTGCATGGAAAAGCTGCGCAGGCCCATGCCCAGCAACAGCCGCGTCATGGTGACGTCGCCGGCCATCTCGCCACAAACGCTGACACCCTTGCCCTGCGCGTTGCATTCGTTGATGGTGTCGGCGATCAGCCGCAACACGGCCGGGTGGCAGGGGTTGTACAGGTGTGACACCGCCTCGTCGGCGCGGTCGATGGCCAGCGTGTACTGGATCAGGTCGTTGGTGCCGATGGACAGGAAATCGAAGTACTTCAGGAAGAGCTTGAGCGTCAGCGCCGCAGCCGGGATTTCGATCATTGCGCCCAGCCGTACCGGCCCGTACGGAACGCCCTTGTTGTCGAGCAATGCGCGCGCACGGTCAATCAGCGCCATGGTCTGGCGGATTTCACTGCCGTGCGCCAGCATGGGCACCAGCAGGTTGACCTTGCCATGGGCGGCCGCACGCAAAATGGCGCGCAGCTGCGTCAAAAACATCGGCGGGTCGGCCAGGCTCCAGCGGATCGCGCGCAGGCCCAGCGCCGGGTTGAGGTGGGTGTCCTGCGCCTTGTGGCGGTCCAGCTGCTTGTCGGAGCCGATATCCACGGTGCGGATGGTGACGGGCAGGCCGTGCATGCCTTCAATCGCCTTGCGGTAGGCCTGGTATTGCTCTTCCTCGTCGGGCAGTTTGCCGCTGCGGCCCATAAATAGGAATTCACTGCGAAACAGCCCGACGCCGACGGCGCCGGCAGCCACCGCGCCCACCGTGTCTTCGGGCATTTCAATATTGGCCAGCAGATCGACTTTCTGCCCGTCGATGGTCAGCGCCGCCGTGTGCTTGAGCCGGTTCAGGCGCTGGCGTTCCAGCTCGCCCTGGCGCTGCTTGAAGCCGTATTCGGCCAGGATGATGGGCGACGGGTCGACGATCAACACCCCGGCCTCGCCGTCGATGATGACCCAGTCGTCCTGCTTGATCAGCTGGCTGGCGCTACGCGCCCCGACCACCGCCGGGATGTCCATGCTGCGCGCCACGATGGCGGTGTGCGAGGTCTTGCCGCCCACATCGGTGGCAAAGCCGGCAAAGAGGCTCTGCTTGAACTGCAGCATGTCAGCCGGGGAAATGTCATGCGCGATCAGCACCAGCGGCACGTCGGTGGTGTCGTCCAGCAACAGGTCTTGCTGCGACTGCTTGCGGCTGGCGCCCGCCTGGGCCGCGGGCTGCACCGGCGAGGCCACGCCTTTCATGTGGCGCAGGATGCGCTCGACCACCTGCTCGAGGTCGGCCTTGCGCTCGCGCAGGTACTCGTCCTCCATGTCGTCGAACTGGCGCGCAATGATTTCGTACTGCGTGGTCAACGCCCACTCGGCGTTGTAGTGGCGGTCGACGATCCAGTGTTTCACGCCGCTGATCAGCTGCTCGTCCTGCAGCAGCATCAGGTGCACGTCGAGCAGCGCAGCCAGCTCGTGCGGTGCGTCTTTGGGCAGGTCTTGCTGCAGGCGCGTGATTTCCTCCATCACCGCATTGCGCGACACCCTGACCCGCGTGATCTCGTCCGCCGTCTTGGCGTCGTCCACGAAATAGTGCGCCACGTCGGCACGGCTGGAAGCCACCAGCACGGCGCGGCCGATAGCAATGCCGCGCGAGACCGCCAGGCCGTGGACTGAAAAAGTCATGCAACAACTCCCTCCACGACGGTATCTTCGAGCCAGTCCGAGACGTGGAACCGGCTTTGCCGGGCCACAGGCGGGCGGCCCCCTCGGGGGGCAGGGAGCACACGAAGTGAGCGACCGTGGGGGCTGCACCTTCGGCTTTCCCGGGCCGCAGGCGGGGCGGCCCCCTCGGGGGGCAGCGTATTACACGAAGTGAAAAGCGTGGGGGCCATTCATTCCCCTTCGCCAAACTTGTCGGCGATCAAAGCGAGGATGGCGTCCATCGCGGCCTGCTCGTCGTTGCCGTTGGTCTCGACCTCGACAATGCTGCCCAACCCGGCAGCCAGCATCATCACGCCCATGATGCTTTTGGCGTTGACGCGGCGCTCGCCCTTGCTCATCCAGACCTCGCAGCCAAAGCTGCCGGCGAGTTTGGTGAGCTTGGCGGAGGCGCGGGCATGCAGGCCCAGCTTATTGCTGATGTTCGTGCYGGTCTTGATCATGATTTCGGCGTACCTGATTTTGCGGTGCGGTGATGGCCACCTGCATCACGCCCTGCGTGGCGCCGATCAGCGCGCGCGCTACCAGCGCATCGAGCGACTCGTGGCGGTAAGACACGGTGCGCAGCAGCATGGGCAGGTTGATGCCGGTGATGAGTTTGGAATGAACGCCGTCCACCAGCTTTTGYGCCACGTTGCAGGGCGTGGCGCCGAACACGTCGACCAGCACCAGGGCATGCGAGGTGCCGAGCTGCGTCAGCATGATGCGCGCCTGGGCCAGGGTTTCTTCGGGTGGCATGTTGGGCTGCACGTCCAGCGCGGAAATACCCGCTGCGTTGTCCGGAAACACATGCAACACGCATTGGCGCAGGGCAGAGGCCAAAGGAGCGTGAGCGATGATGAAAATGCCGTTCATTGCGGTGAATTATCAGCTTTCACACTGAGGAAATACCCATATGAGGCGATACAACAACACAAAAACACGGACATCGCCGCCTGAAAGCTCGCCACCCGTGCCAGGCCCATGGCGGCAAACACGTCAATCAGCAAGCCGATTCCCCATTGCACGGTGAACACGCCGGCAAAAATCATCAGGTTATAGGCCGATAGCGCCCGGCCGGCGAGCGAGGCCTTGAACGCCATACCCACCGCGGGCTGCGCCAGCCCCATGACGCTGCACCCCATGCAAAACAGCGCCCAGCCCAGCCATCCGGTGGAGGTGCCGGCCGCGATATTGACCGCCAGCACGGTGAGGCTGAAGGGCACGCCCCAGGTGATCAGGCGGGTGGCGCCCCAGCCGTGCCGCGACAGCCAGGGGTTCACCATGCCCCAGCTCCAGAAGGTCACCAGCATGGAAGCATTGATATAGAAGAGGCCGGTGGCCGCCTCCAGCGGCGTATAGCCCGCGACCCTGATCATCCAGGGGCCGGCCCACAAGGTTTGCACAGCCACCAGCCCGCCGTAATTGAAAAAAGCCAATGGCGTCATCTTGCGGAAGTAGCGGCTGCGCCAGATAGGCGCATAGCCAGCTTCGGCCGGTACCGCCGGCGCGGCGGCTTCTGTGCTTTCATGCTTTCTATTGAGCTGCCATGTCGGCACCACCCAGGCGAGCGCGGCCATCGACAGCAAGATCATCGCGGCCAGTATCCAGAACAGCGATCGCCAGCCCGTCAACGGCATCAGCCATTGCACCGGCAGGGTAGACGCCAGCATGCCGAGTGAGCCGGTCATCAGCATCCACGAATTGGCGCGCAGCACCGTGGCCGGCTCATACCAGCGGCGGTAACCCGTGAGCGGCGCCATCAGGCAGGCGCTGACGCCCATGCCGACCAGCACACGCGACGCCAGCAGCCAGGCAAAGCTGGTGCTCAACGAAAAAGCCAGGCAGCCCAGCACTGACAGCGCCAGAAAACACAGGATCACGCGCTTGGGGCCATGGCGGTCCAGCCAGGTGCCCAGCGGCAGCTGCGTGGCGGCAAAGCCCAGGAAATATCCGCCCGCCAGCAGGCCGAGGTCGCGTGCATGCAGCGAAAACTCCTGCGTGAGCACCGGCGCCAGCGTGGCGGTGATGGCCCGCACCAGCGCCGAACAAAAATACGCGGCGGCAAACGCCAGGAAAACAATGGCGCCGGTTTTTGCGTCCAGCCGGCCCGGGTGGGAACTGGCAGCCGGCGCAGCGGTATTCGGGGAGGTCGGCAAGGAAGCTTCTGCGCTGGTCATGAAAGGCAAGCCACTTTATTCAAACTTGAGGCTGGAGAAAAATGTCTCGGCCACCTCGGGCGCGATGCGCGGGGCATACATCACCACCTGGAACACCTGCGGGCCTTGCACAAAGTAGGCAGCCTGCCCGCTCACCGGTTTGCCGTCGGGACCCTGCCCATCGGCCTTGACCAGCGAGGCTGGCGGCAGCGTGGCAGCGCCGGGTAACTTGAGCGGTGACACCTGCGGCGCAGGCCCGGCCTTCATGTTCGCCAGCGTGAGGCTTTGCCACTGTGCGAGCACGGGCGCCGCTTTTGACGCGTCGCCGAGGTCGGCCACCGCCACGGCAAAGGTGGCGCCGCCGGCATCACAACCCAGCATGCGCAAGGTAGTTGCCGGGCCACCCAGTGGAACCACTTTTTCGGCTTTGTCGGGCTTGCAGGGCAAAAGCAGCGCCAGGCGCGTGCCCTCGGGCCGCACTTCGCGCCAGTTCAGCGTGGGGCTACAGGCCACGAGCAAGATCATCACTGTCAGGGCAAAGGCGGCGACCGGCCGCGGCGAGAGGTGCGCGGCGCCTCTAGAAATCGTAAGCATGCCTTGGACTTTACAGGGAATCAAAAAAGCAGCCCGTTTTGGGGCGAACCTGGGGCAAGCCGCTCCGTCCAGCCCGCTTCAGTACCGATTTTGGGTTGATACAGTCCCGGCCACGCACCAAGCTGGGCACGATGTTTGCTCATGCCCGCATGTGCAGTATGGAAAGAACTCAGGCTTTGCCATGCCATGATGCGGTCCAACAATCACAACCGTTCAATGATGATGGATTTCAAAACACACCGATTACTGGCTGCTCTGCTGCTATGTGCTGCAAACCCTGTCTGGGCTTTGGAGCTGCAGAATAAAAACTTTAGCGACGACGAAATTTTTTCGGCTGTCGTTAACCGGTTTAAAAAGCCGCTTCAACACCGGTTCAACCCTGCCTCTACGGATGAGCGAAAACCTTTGCTGGTGCTGGGCCCGGCGCTGAAATTCGGCAAAAAAATGCAGTCCCAATCGTTTATCCACCTGACGCAGCAGGAGCTGGTTGAGCAGCAACAGGCGGTTTTTATATTGGTAGAGAAGGCGCGCCCGAATCCTGAGCGGACCGAACTCTATGTGGACTACGACATACCGAGCAATGCGTCTTTCGGCGTGCTGAAGGTTTACCCCAAAGATGGTGTGCTGGTCGTTGAAAGTCTTGACAGCTTCCGGTCATCCTCAGGCGCAAGGGCCACTTACGGCAAGCTGTACAAGGGCGTGGCTTGCCAGGACAACACGGAAATGGCTTACCGCTGGAACTACTACGAGCGCAGTGGCTCCGGCGGGCGTTGCCCTGACAAGATGTTTACCGAATTTACGGACTACGGCGGTTAACCGAACTACGCCATGCCCGCACCCGCCCACCTTCCCGGCGCCAACCAGCCCGTCTGGCGCGACAAGCTGTCGCAGCTGCTCGAGTCCACCGGTGAGGGCATCTTCGGCATCGACATGGACGGCCGCTGCACATTCATCAACCGTGCCGGCGCCGAGCAACTGGGCTATGCCCCCGCCGATGTGCTGGGCCACAACATGCACGAGCTGGCGCACCACTCCCATGCCGGCGGCGCGCACTACCCCGAGCACCTCTGCCCCATCTTCAACGCTTTTCGCAAGGCCTTGCCCTGCCGCATCGACAGCGAACTGTTCTGGCGCAAGGACGGCAGCGCGTTTGCCGTTGAATACTCATCGCACCCCATCGTCGAAGGTGGCGTGGTGCAGGGCGCGGTGGTCACCTTTGTTGATATTTCGGCGCGCCGCCAGGCCGAAGACGCGCTGCGCCAGGCGCATGCGGTGCTGGAGCAGCGCGTCAGCGAACGCACGCAGGCGCTGTCTGAGGCCCTGCAGCACCTGCGCGAGCTCACCGCCTACACCCACACTGTGCGCGAGGAAGAACGCACGCGCATCGCGCGCGAGGTACATGACGAGCTGGGCAGCCTGCTGGTGGCGCTGAAGATGGACGTGGGCTGGCTCGACAAACGCCTGGGCGAACAGCAGCAGCGTGAACCCGGTGACGCGCAGGTCATGCGCGACACCATGCGCAGCAAATGCCAGAACATGGGGCGGCTGATTGAAAGCGCGGTCGACAACGTGGGCCGCATCATCACCGACCTGCGCCCCAGCATCCTGGACCACCAGGGCCTGTGGGCAGCGCTGGACTGGCAGGCGCATGAATTCGTGCAGTCGGCCGAACTGGCGCTGGACTGGCAAATGGAGGTGGCCGACGCCGCACCCCTGCCCGAGCCCTCGGCGATTGCCATCTTTCGTATCTTCCAGGAAATGCTCAGCAATGTAGGACGGCATGCTGAAGCCAGCCGCGTGGCCATCACCATACACGCCACGGCCAGTGACATCAGCATCGCCGTGCAGGACAACGGACGCGGCGCCGAAGCCGCCGCCTTTGAAGCAGCCAATGCCTACGGCGTGATGGGCATGCGGGAGCGCGCGCGCCACCTGGGCGGCAGCCTGGAGATCACCAGCCGGGTCGGCCACGGCTCTGCCTTTCACCTTCGGATCCAGTTATGAGCACCCTCAAAATCCTGATCGGCGACGACCACCGCATCGTGCGTGAAGGCCTGAAGCAGGTGCTGGCCGATGCGCCCGAAATTGAAGTGGTGGCCGAAGCGGAGACCGGCCCCGACATCCTGCAGCGCGTCGACGCTTTGGGTGGAGACAAAGGCCTGAGCGCCGTGCTGCTGGACATTGCCCTGCCCGAGCGCGATGGCCTGGATGTGCTGCAGGCGCTCAAGAAAAACTGGCCTCGCCTGCCGGTGCTGATGCTTAGCACCTACCCTGAGAAGCAGTACGCCGTGCGCTGTATCAAGCTGGGTGCGGCGGGCTACCTGAATAAAAGCGCCAACCCCGATGACATGATTGCCGCGGTGCGCAAGGTGGCGGCCGGTGGCCTGTACGTTTCAGCCGCCACGGCCGAAGCGCTGGCCAGCGCCGTCGGCGGAAGCGGGGGACGCAGCGGCGCCGAAGCCCTGTCGCACCGTGAACACCAGGTGTTCCGCCTGCTCACGGCCGGCAAGTCCGTGGGTGAGATCGGCACGCAACTGGGCCTGGCGTCCAACACCGTGAGCACCTACCGCTTGCGCATCCTGGAAAAAACCGGCGCCAAAAACGACGTGGAACTGGCCCTGTACGCCGAGCGCCATGGCAGGGCGCCTGCCGACAGCTGACAGCAACACGTCAACGGCCTTGTCCTACGGCCGCTCGGGTGCCCATGACCGGCAAAAACACGCACGCGCAGGGCATGCTGGCTGCAGACGGCGGTGTCGTTCTGATACCGCCCAGCCCGGACCCAAGCCCACCCATCCAAGGAGTATTTTTATGACGACCGTCACCGACGTGATGACCCGCAACGTGCGAACCATGGCCCCCGGCAATACCGTGGCAGACGCCGCGAAAGCCATGCGTGAGCTCGACGTGGGCGTGATCCCTGTGTGCGAGGGCGACAAGCTGCTCGGCATGGTGACCGACCGCGACATCGTGCTGCGCGCCGTCGCGGAGGGCCTGAACGGCGGCACGCCGCTGTCTACCGTGATGAGCACCGACATCCATACCGCACGTGAAACTGACGACCTCGACACGGTCCTTGCAGACATGGCGTCCCGCCAGATTCGCCGTCTCCCGGTGCTGGACGGCTCGCAACGCCTGGCCGGCATCATTTCCATCGGCGATATCGCGGTCAAGGGACAGGACGAAGAGGATGTGGGCCAGTCACTGGCCGACATCTCGTCTCCGGCCTGACCGCACCGCGGGTAAGCCCCGCGCCCTGCGCGAATTTGGTGCGTGACAAAGCTTCCGCGCCACCTTGAGCCTGCGCGATGTCGTCGAGGCTGAAAGAATCAGCTGACGTATCGGCCTGCGTGCAGGCCTGCGCAGCCAAAACCAGCATGGCGGCACTGTTGTTGCTGCTTGCGGGCCGGTTTTTGTAGTGGACGCCCTACACCCTGTCATGGCATCCACAGCGAAATGCGGCACCTGCCGCGCTTTCGCCCCAATGGGCCCAAATTGGCCCGCTGCTTGCAAGACAGCCGCATCTTCCAAAGAAAGGTGTGCGCCATGTCTGACCTCTTTTCTCCCTACGACGCCGACCAGCCCCTGATGCTCAAATGCAGCTGCGGCAGGGACCACAGCGCGGCCGATCACCAGGCCGCCGATGCGTCTGCCGCCAGCCCGCAAGCGCTCTCACACAGCTTTATGGAAGCCAGCCTGGTGAAGGCGCTGTTCCCGGTTGACAGCGTGCGCCGCAACTTCCTGCGTGCGGTGGGCGCCAACACGGCGCGCGCTGCGATTGCCTCGGTGCTACCGCTCGGTGCGCTGGAGGCCATGGCGCAAGACCGCGTGCCCCTGGAAAAGAAGGATCTGAAGATCGGCTTCATCGCCATCACCTGCGCCAGCCCGCTCATCATGGCCGACCCGCTGGGCTTTTACAAAAAGGAAGGCCTTAACGTGCAGCTCAACAAGACCGCCGGCTGGGCGCTGATACGCGACAAGATGATCAACAAGGAGCATGACGCCTCCCACTTCCTGTCACCCATGCCGCTGGCAATGACCATGGGCCTTGGTTCCAACCAGGTCAACATGAACGTGGCCAGCATCCAGAACACCAACGGCCAGGCCATCACGCTGCATGTGAAGCACAAGAACAACCGCGACCCGAAGAACTGGAAAGGGTTCAAGTTCGCGATTCCGTTCGAGTACAGCATGCACAACTTCCTGTTGCGCTACTACCTCGCGGAGAACGGCCTGAACCCCGACACCGATGTACAACTGCGCGTAGTGCCACCGCCCGAGATGGTGGCAAACCTGCGCGCCGGCAATATCGACGGCTTCCTCGGCCCTGATCCTTTCAATCAGCGCGCGGTGTACGACGAGGTCGGTTTCATCCACATCCTCTCCAAGGAAATCTGGGATGGCCACCCCTGCTGCGCTTTTGGCGTCAGCGACGAGTTCATCCAGAAGAACCCCAACACCTTTGCTGCGCTGTACCGCGCCGTGCTGGGCGCATCCTTCATGGCCAGCCAGCCCAAAGACCGCGACCTGATCGCCAAGGTGATCGCGCCCACGCAGTACCTGAACCAGCCTGAGGCCGTGCTGCAGCAGGTGCTGACGGGCAAGTTCGCCGACGGCCTGGGCAACATCCGCAACGTGCCGGACCGCGCCAACTTCGACCCTGTGCCCTGGCAGAGCATGGCGGTGTGGATGCTCACGCAGATGAAACGCTGGGGCTATGTAAAGGGCGAAGTCAATTACAAACAGATCGCTGAGAAAGTTTTCATGCTGACGGATGCCAAAAAGCAGATGGCACTGGCCGGCTTCAAGCCGCCTGAAGGGGCTTACAAAAAATTCAAGGTGATGGGCAAGGAGTTTGACCCGGCCAAGCCCGATGACTACGTGAAGAGCTTTGCCATCAACAAGCTCGCATGAAGTCGCTGAACCTCAAGGCGGGCCTGGTCTCGCTGCTTATCTTTTTCGCCTTTCTGGGCATCTGGTACGTGGCCACGTTGCCCGCATCTGGTACGCCGGCAGCCAGCACGGCGGGCCTGAGCGCCGAGCAGATCGAATACCAGAAGATGATGGGCAAAGACCCGGGCAGTACCAAGACCACCGGCTTCCCCACGCTGGGCCAGATGGGCACAGCGATCTGGAAGCAGGTGTCCAACCCGCTGTATGACAACGGCCCCAACGACAAGGGCATCCTGATCCAGCTCGGCCATTCGCTGGCACGCRTGGGCCTGGGCTTTCTGTTGGCGTGTGCGGTCGCCGTGCCGCTGGGTTTTGTGATCGGCATGTCGCCGCTGCTGCGCCGCGCGTTTGACCCTTTCATCCAGGTGCTCAAACCCATCTCGCCGCTGGCGTGGATGYCGCTGGCGCTCTACACCATCAAGGACTCATCGATCTCGGGCATCTTTGTGATCTTTATCTGCTCGGTCTGGCCCATGCTGATCAACACCGCCTTCGGCGTGGCCTCGGTCAAGCGCGAATGGCTCAACGTGGCCAGCACGCTGGAAGTGAGTCCCCTGCGTAAGGCCTTCCAGGTGATCCTGCCGGCGGCTGCGCCCACCATCCTGACCGGCATGCGCATCTCCATGGGCATTGCCTGGCTGGTGATTGTGGCAGCCGAGATGCTGGTGGGCGGCACCGGCATCGGCTACTTCGTCTGGAACGAGTGGAACAATCTCTCACTCACCAACGTGATCTTCGCCATCCTGGTCATCGGCATCGTCGGCATGCTGCTGGACCTGGCTTTTGCGCAACTCCAAAAAGTGGTCACTTATGTGGAGTGATTCCATAGCAGGAGCCGCACTAGAGCCGCTCACAAAGCCCAGCGAAGCGGTCCTGGCTAGGCG
>NZ_JBFUAZ010000079.1:0-10591 GCF_056406035.1 Polaromonas sp. P1_E1_2
GCAGCAGCGTGATGGCCGCCGCGGCCTTGCTGCCGGAACGCAGCACGTTGGTGGCGCCGGGGTTCTTGCTGCCGTAGCTGCGGGGGTCGCTCAAACCCATCACCCGGCTGACGATGACGGCAAACGACAGCGAGCCGATCAGGTAGGCCAGCAAAGTCGCGCCGGCAGAATACACGTAGTCCAAATTCATCTCCCTTGTTATGTGGTGGCCACCGGCATTTCAGCCGTGGCCCGCTGCGTTGTCGATGCTCAATGCACAGTTGACTGATTTTGCACCCAGCAAGGTGACACAAACCTGCGGGTCAATACCAATCAGGTAGCCGCGCCGCCCGCCGTTGATGGCGATTTTGGGCAGGGCCAGGATGCTTTCCTCGATATACACAGGCATCGCCTTGCGCGTGCCGAAAGGCGATGTGCCACCGACCAGGTAGCCGCTGTGGCGGTTGGCGACTTCAGGCTTGCACGGTTCGACCGACTTGGCGCCGATCTGCCGCGCCAGGTTTTTGGTGGAAACCTTGCGGTTGCCATGCATCAGCACCAGCAAGGGTTTGGCGTCCTGGTCCTGCATGACCAGTGTCTTGACGACAGTAAAGGGATCAAAGCCCAGCACCTCGGCGCTATGCTGAGCGCCGCCGTGCTCAAGATATTCGTAAGGGTGCTCAGTGAAGCCGACCTTGTTGGCCTTGAGCAGAGCGGTAGCCGGCGTCTCACTGACGTGGCCCTTCTTGCTCACTGCGGTACCTCTGTTCGCAGGCCAGCGCGGAACCGGCTTTGCCGGGCCGCAGATGGCGCCCCCTGGGGGGAGGCGCCGAAGGCGCTTCGGGGGAGAGTCATTTCTAGAGCGCGGGGTCCCGCAGCTCCCATCGGATTTTGTCAATTTCGGCAAGCACTTCAGCGGACAACTTGGTGCCCCAGGCATCCAAATCTTCATCCAACTGCGCAACCGAGGTCACGCCGATGATGGTGCTGGCCACATGCCACTTGGTGTAGCAGAACGCCAGCGCCAGCTGGGTCGGGGTCAGCTTGTTGTCACGCGCCAGCGCGTTGTAGCGCCGGGCGGCGGCCAGTGCCTCGGGGCGGCCCCAACGCTGTTTGCGCACCGACTCGAATTTGGCAATGCGCGCATCCTTGGGTGCGGCCGGGCCTTCAGTGCCGGACTGGTCGTATTTGCCTGTGAGCAACCCGAAGCCCAGGGGCGAATAGGCCAGCAGCGAGACACCCAGGCGGTGCATGGTTTCGTCCAGGCCGTTTTCCACCGTACGGTTGACGAGGCAATAAGGGTTCTGCACGGTGGCCACACGCGGCAGGCCATGCTGCTCGGCCAGGCGCACAAACTCGTGCACGCCATACGGGGTTTCGTTGGAAAGCCCGATAAAACGCACCTTCCCGGCTTTCACCAAAGCACCGAGTGCCTCGAGCTGCTCATGGATCGGCGTGGCCGAGCGCTCTTGCGCAGGGTTGTAATACAGCGCGCCAAACGCCGGCACGTGGCGTTCGGGCCAGTGAATCTGGTAGAGGTCGATCACGTCGGTCTTCAGCCGCTTCAGGCTGGCATCGCACGAAGCCAGAATGTCTTGGGCCGTCATGCCGCTACCTTCACGCACCCAGGGCATGCCGCGCGAAGGTCCGGCTACCTTGGTAGCAAGCACCAGCTTGTTGCGTGCCGAAGGATTTTTGGCGAACCAGTTGCCGATGATGGTTTCGGTCGAACCACAGGTCTCGGCGCGCGCCGGCACTGAATACATTTCGGCGGTGTCGAGAAAGTTGACGCCGCGCTCCAGCGAGCGGTCCAGGATGGCATGGGACGTGGGCTCATCCACCTGCTCACCGAATGTCATGGTGCCCAGGCAAATGGGGGTCACGTGAAGGTCGCTGGAGCCGAGTTGAACTTTATTCATGGAGGAGCCACATGTGAGATGGAAGAGGCCGTACGACAGCAAAAACGCTGTGACGGAATTCACGAAATTGACAAAACGGCTAGTTTAAGGTCTCCGCAAACGGCGTGCAGGCGCGCCTATATCGCGCCCTTGTCTTACAACTGCTCACTTTTTGCATGCCTAGTATTCACACACCCGCGCTTTAATGCGCTGCTGATTGAAGTGAGACCGACAACCGCTCTCCTTCACTCCCATACCTAGATTACCTACATTAACTTTCCGAGGAGCATTTCATGAACAAACTGACCATCACATCCATTACCTGTGCGGCGCTGGCCGCGCTGGCCATCTCCGGCTGCGCCAACATGAGCGAAACACAGCAGGGCACCGCCAAGGGCGCCGGTATTGGCGCCGTAGCAGGCGCGGTGCTGGGCGCAGCGACCGGCGGATCCAAAGGCGCAGCCACCGGTGCTGTTCTGGGCGGTGCTGTGGGTGCCGGCGGTGGTTATATCTGGTCCAAGAAAATGCAGGACCAGAAAGCTGCGATGGAAAGGGCGACTGTTGGTACCGGCGTAGCCGTCAGCCAGACCACCGACAACCGCCTGAAGCTCGACATCCCCAGCGACGTTTCTTTTGACGTGGGCCGTTCCGCCATCAAGCCGAACTTCGCACCTATCCTGAACCAGTTCGCCACCAGCCTGAACCAGAACCCGGTGACGACAGTGACCATCATCGGCCACACCGACAACACCGGCTCTGACGCCATCAACAACCCGCTGTCCATTGACCGTGCCGATTCGGCCCGCGACTATCTGGTCAGCCGCGGCGTGGCACGCACCCGCATCGTGACGGACGGCCGCGGTTCGCGTGAGCCGGTGGCCGACAACAACACGCAGCAAGGCCGCGACAAGAACCGCCGCGTTGAAATCTACGTGGCCGAACAAGTCGCAGCTAGGTAAATTGCACACCCCTATTGGCGCTCACTGCGTGTAACGCCTTTTCCCCTTGCAGGGGACAGGCGCCTTGGGACTGGCAAAGCCAGATCCCGGCCCCTGCTGGCAGCGCAACAAAAAGCACCCTCGGGTGCTTTTTTCATGGGTGCTTCTTTGTGTCAGCCTGCTGAGTTTTTGAAGCGCTCTTCCTCTTGCAACCGCAGCACGCGCCTTTGCACCTTACCCGTCGTGGTCATGGGCAACGCGTCTATGAACTCGATCTCCTTGGGGTACTCRTACGGCGCAAGCATGGTCTTGACGTGGGCTTGCAGCTGCAGCGTCAGTTCATCATCAAATCGGGCTGTACCGCCCTGGTGGCTTGCGCGAGCAGCTATCAAATCAGGAGCGAGCACCACATAGGCTTTCACGACTGCACCGCGCTCGCGGTCGGGTTTGGGCACCACGGCGGCGTTGGCGACAGCTGCGTGCTTGACCAGGCAGTTCTCGATCTCACCGGGGCCGATGCGGTAGCCGGCGGCCTTGAAGACGTCGTCGGCACGGCCTTCGTACCAGAGGTAGCCATCGGCATCGCGCCTTGCCAGGTCGCCTGTGCGGCACCAGTCGCCGGTGAACTTGCCGCGGGTGGCCTCGTCTTTCTTCCAGTACCCGAGAAAGAAAATCGGATCGGGGTCGCCGTGGATGTCGTAGCGGTTGACCGACACATCGCCCGGCACGCCCACCGCGCATTCATTGCCTTCGTCATCAATCACCGCCACGCGGTGGCCCGGGTAGCCTTTGCCCATGCTGCCCGGCCGCGCAGGCCAACCTGCAAACGCCCCCACGCTTTTCACTTCGTGTAATGCGCTGCCCCCCGAGGGGGCTGAGCTTGCTTGGGGCGGCCCGGCGCTGCGCTCGCCATGAACCCTGTTCATGCTGCAGTTGCCCACCACGTAATTGATTTCAGTCTGGCCAAACATCTCGTTGACGATCACACCGAGCTGATCCTTGCAGTACGCAAACACCGCATCGCCCACGGCTTCGCCGGCACTCATCATGGCCTGCAGTTTCAGCTTGAAATGCTGCGCGGGCCTGGGGTAGGCCTTCATCATGGCCTTGAGCGCCGTCGGGAACAAAAAGGTGTGTGTGACGCCCTGTTCCGCCATCAGGCTGAAGGCCAGCTCGGGGCTGAAGCGGCCGTTGAAGGCAACGATGGGCCGGCCGAAGTAAAGGCTGGGCAGCAAGGCGTCCATTAGGCCGCCTGTCCACGCCCAGTCTGCCGGGGACCAGAAAACAGCGTCCGACTTTTTATTGGTTTTGCCGTCAAAGCCAAACCAGTTCTGGCTGCAGATGAAGCCAGGCAGGTTGCCAATCAAGGCGCGATGCGGCAGCAGCGCACCCTTGGGCGGGCCGGTGGTCCCGCTGGTGTAGATCAGGATCGCGCCTTCGTCGGCCTTGGTCTTGACGGCGGTGAAGGCGCTCCTATGTGTCGCTAACGCGGTTTCGTAGTCCACGTCACCCTTGCCCTGCGCCGTACCTGCTGCCACCACCGTGCGCAATGCCGGGCAGTTGCCACGGATGGCATTCAGGCTGTCTATCGAGCTCTCGTCGCAAATAGCCAGCACGGCATCGCTGTCCTGCAACCGGTATTCGAGCGCGTCAGGGCCGAACAGCATGGACAGCGGCATGGCGACCGCCCCCATCTGGAAGACCGCCATGTAAGCCACAGCGGTTTCAAAACGTTGCGGCATCACGATGGCAACGCGGTCGCCGCGCTGAACGCCCAGGCCGGCCAGCACGTGGCTCAGCGCATCGGCAGCGCCCTGCAGTTCCGAATAGGTATAAGAAACGGCTGCAGCGCCCGGCTGGTGAGCGCGAACAGCTATTCTTTTAGTAGCACCCGCCGTTGCACCTTCACCCCTGGCCCAGCGGCTGCAACACACTTCGGCGATGTTGAAGTGCTCGTCAACCTGCCAGCGGAAGCCGGCGTGCAGCGCTGCGTACAGGTCAACCGGTCCACTTTCCGGGGAATTCCTGCCGCCACCGGTCTTGTCGCTGCCTTGACTGCGTTTCGATTCGTGTCTCTTTATCATGGGAACCAATGTACAAAGAAAAACGATCATCACGCAGCGAGTTTGTCCCTATACGTGGCTTGAGTTACCACGTGTGGCTCTGGGAAAGCGCAGCAGGCACGAACCCCTCATTGCCGCCGCTGGTTCTGGTGCATGGCTGGATGGACGTGGCGGCCTCTTACCAGTTCATGGTGGACGCACTGTCGGAGGCCTTCGTCAGCGGCCGGACCATCATCGCGCCCGACTGGCGCGGTTTCGGGTTGACCGGCTCCGGCCCCGCAGGCAGCCCTGCTGACAATTATTGGTTTCCCGATTACCTGGCGGACCTGGACTTTCTGCTCGACCACTACGCGGGTGACAAACCCGTTGATCTGGTAGGCCACAGCATGGGCGGCAATGTCGCCATGCTGTACGCGGGCGTACGGCCGGCGCGCATCCGCAGGCTGGTCAATCTGGAAGGCTTTGGCCTGCCGTCCACCCAGGCCGGGCAAGCCCCCGGCCGCTATGCCCAATGGATGAACGAACTCAAAAGCCTGCATAGGGGTGAGCTGGAACTCAAAGCCTATGCCGACGTGGCCGGTGTGGCGCGCCGCCTGATGAGAACCAACCCGCGCCTGTCCGCCGACAAGGCCGGCTGGCTGGCCAGCCATTGGTCCCGGCCAAATGCCGCAGGGAAATGGGAGATTCTGGGAGAAGCCGCCCACAAGATCACCAGCGCGCAGCTCTACCGCGTCGATGAAGCCCTCGAGGTCTACCGCTGCATCAGTGCTCCGGTGCTGGCCGTCGAAGCGTCCGACGATTCACTGGCTCTGTGGTGGAAGGAAAAATACACCCTGACCGAGTACCACGAACGGCTCAAACAGGTGCGCGAAGCCCGTGTCGCCGTGATCCAGGATGCCGGCCACATGCTGCACCACGACCAACCGGAACAGCTGGCAACACTGATTGAGGGCTTTCTGAGCTGAAACGCGCCGCATCGTGAGAAAATGGGCGGTTCAGCCGCCAATGCGGCAATCACACATCTCAGGACAGAAAAATCATGGAAGCAGAACGCATCAACCTCATCGGCAACCAGCTCATCGACCTCAGCAACCGGGTCAACGAACTTCGGGGGTATCTTTGACTACCCTGCCAAAGAACGAAAACTGAACGAAGTCAACGCCGCACTGGAAGACCCGAAGGTCTGGGACAACCCCAAGCGCGCGCAAGAGCTCGGCAGGGAAAAGAAATCGCTGGAAGACGTGGTCCATGTGATCGACCGCCTGAGCTCCGAGCTGGCCGACAACACCGAACTCTTCGAGATGTCCAAGGCCGAAGGCGATGACGCCGGCATGCAGACGATTGAAGCAGAAGCCGCCAAGGTGGCTACGGAAGTCGAAAAGATGGAATTTCGCCGGATGTTCAACARCCCGGCCGACCCCCTGCCCTGCTTCCTGGACATCCAGGCCGGCGCGGGTGGCACTGAAGCCTGCGACTGGGCCAGCATGCTGCTGCGCCAGTACCTCAAGTACGCCGAGCGCAAGGGTTTCAAGACCACCGTCGAAGACGAATCCCCGGGCGACACGGCAGGTATCAAGGGTGCGACCATCAAGATCGAGGGCGAGTACGCTTTCGGCCTGCTGCGCACGGAAACCGGCGTGCACCGCCTGGTGCGCAAGTCGCCGTTTGACTCCTCCGGCGGGCGCCACACCTCGTTCGCTTCGGTGTTTGTCTACCCCGAGATCGATGACTCGATTGAAATCGAGATCAACCCGTCGGACGTACGCACCGACACCTTCCGCGCCAGCGGCGCCGGCGGCCAGCACATCAACAAGACCGACTCGGCCGTGCGCCTGACGCACATCCCGACCGGCATTGTGGTGCAGTGCCAGGACGGCCGAAGCCAGCACAGCAACCGCGACGTCGCCTGGAAACGCCTGCGCTCGCGCCTGTATGACTTCGAATTGCGCAAGCAGCAGGAAGCCCAGCAAAAACTCGAAGACACAAAAACCGACGTGGGCTGGGGCCACCAGATCCGCAGCTATGTGCTGGACAACAGCCGCATCAAGGACCTGCGCACCAATGTGGAAGTCTCGGCCACGCAGAAAGTGCTGGACGGCGACCTGGACGTGTTTATTGAAGCCTCACTCAAACAAGGTGTGTGAGGGCGTGTGAGCGTGTGACTTTCGACGCGCTCCGGAAGTTGTGAAATTTTGATTTTCAGGAATTAACCATGCTGCATATGCTTGACGGAGCGAGCCCCGGCGCCGCGGTGGTCATCAACCGCGCCGACTACGTCGCGCCCGCCTACTGGATCGACACGGTCGATCTGTGCTTTGACCTGGACCCGCAGAAAACGCGCGTGCTCAACAAAATGAGCCTGCGCCGCAACCCGGACGTACCGGCACAAGCCCTGAAGCTGGACGGCGAAGAGCTCAATCTCTCCCGTGTTCTGGTCAACGGCCAGGGCACCTCATTCAAGATGGAAGGCAACCAGCTGGTGCTGGAAAACCTGCCAGAGGGCACCGAGCCCTTCGAGCTGGAAATCTTCACCACCACCTGCCCCGCCAAAAACACCAAGCTGATGGGCCTGTACGTCAGCAACAACTCCTTCTTCACGCAGTGTGAGGCTGAGGGTTTCAGGCGTATCACCTACTTCCTGGACCGCCCCGACGTGATGGCCAGCTACACCGTGACCCTGCGCGCCGACAAGGCGCAGTACCCGGTGCTGCTGTCCAACGGCAACCTGGTCAGCCAGGGCCCGCTGGAGCCCGGCCCCAACGGCGCGCGGCATTTCGCCAAGTGGGTAGACCCGCACAAAAAACCGAGCTACCTCTTTGCCCTGGTAGCCGGCCAGCTGGTGGCCCGCGAGCAGCGCATCACCTCCCGCGCAGGCAAGGAACACGTGCTACAGGTCTATGTGCGCCCCGGTGACCTGGACAAAACCGAGCACGCCATGACTTCGCTGATGCATTCGGTCGCCTGGGACGAGGCCCGCTTCGGCCTGCCGCTGGACCTGGAACGCTTCATGATCGTCGCCACCAGCGACTTCAACATGGGTGCGATGGAAAACAAGGGCCTGAACATCTTCAACACCAAGTACGTGCTGGCCAACCAGGCCACCGCCACCGATGTTGATTTCTCCAACATCGAAAGCGTGGTCGGCCACGAGTACTTCCACAACTGGACCGGCAACCGCGTGACCTGCCGCGACTGGTTCCAGCTCAGCCTGAAGGAAGGCTTGACGGTCTTCCGCGACCAGGAGTTTTCACAAGACCTGTGCGGCGAAGCCTCGGCCCGCGCCGTCAAGCGCATTGAGGACGTGCGTGTGCTGCGCACCGCCCAGTTCCCCGAAGACGCCGGCCCCATGGCCCACCCGGTGCGGCCCGACAGCTACGTCGAGATCAGCAACTTCTACACCGTCACGATTTATGAAAAGGGCGCCGAAGTCGTGCGCATGATGCAGACGCTGGTGGGCCGCGATGGCTTTGCCCGCGGCATGACGCTTTACTTTGAACGGCACGACGGCCACGCCGTAACCTGCGACGACTTTGCGCAGGCGATTGCCGACGCCAACCCGATGTCGGACCTGGCGCGCCTGCTGCCGCAGTTCAAGCGCTGGTACAGCCAGGCCGGCACGCCGCGTGTGCACGCGCAGGGTGCTTATGACGCGGCGGCGCGCACCTACACCCTGACCTTGTCGCAAAGCTGCATGCCCACGGCAGGGCAAGCCGTGAAGGAGCCGTTTGTCATACCGGTCGGCCTGGGCCTGCTGGGCGCAGATGGCCAGGACTTGCCGCTGCAGCTGGCCGGTGAGAGCCAGGCACCTGCCCGCACCCGTACCGTAGTGCTGACGCAGGCCAGCGAAACGCTGACCTTCGTCAACATCGATGCCGAGCCGGTGCCCTCCATCCTGCGCGGCTTCACCGCCCCGGTGGTGCTGGAGTTTGACTACACCGACGCCCAGCTGCTGCACCTGCTGGCGCATGACAGCGACCCTTTCAACCGCTGGGAGGCCGGGCAACGCCTGGCCGTCAACCGCGCTATCAAATCCATAGCTGGTGGCGCAGGCCCCGTAACGGCTGCAGTGCTCGATGATGCTTATCTTGATGCGATGCGCCAGGTGCTGCGCCACCCCGCGCTGGACTCGGCCTTCAAGGAACTGGTGCTGACGCTGCCGTCTGAGACCTACCTGGCCGAGCAGCTTGACGTGGTGGACCCGCAGCGCATTCATGCAGTGCGCGAAGCCATGCGCCTGCAGCTGGCCACGGCACTGGCAGCCGACTGGCAAGCCGTGTACGAGGCCAACCACGACACCGGCGCCTACACGCCWGACCCGGCCTCCTCGGGCCGCCGCGCGCTCGCGGGTATGGCGCTYACGCACCTGTGCCTGGCRGCGCAGGCTTCYGGCGATACCCTCTGGCCGGGCAAGACCCTGCAGCGCTTCAAGGACGCCGGCAACATGACCGACCGCTTCAACGCGCTGGCSGCCCTGGTCTCCAGCGGCCACGCACTGGCGGCCGAGGCGTTGCCGCTATTCCACGCCATGTTCAAGGACGAAGCCCTGGTCATCGACAAATGGTTTGGCCTGCAGGCCGGCGCGCCGGATCGCGGCGGCAACATCCTGCCGGCGGTCAAACAACTCATGAAGCATTCCGACTTCAGCCTGCGCAACCCCAATCGCGCGCGCAGCGTGGTCAGCACCTACTGCCAGGGCAACCCGGCCGCCTTCCACCGCGCGGACGCCGCGGGTTATGTGTTCTGGAGCGACCGCGTGATGGAGCTCGACGCCATCAATCCGCAAGTGGCCGCCCGCCTGGCGCGCGCGCTCGACCGCTGGAGCAAGCTGGCCGAGCCCTACCGCAGCGCGGCGCGTGAGGCGATCGCGCGCGTTGCAGCCAAGACTGATTTGAGCAAGGACACACACGAAGTCGTCTCTCGCGCACTGGCTGACTGAACGCGGACGGCACCCGCCATGGCATTGTTCACATTCAATAACCCCGCACAGCGGTTTGCGAAGAAGTTCAACCCGCTGCGCGACACGGTGTACGACGCCAGCGGCATGTTCAGCGGTTCACGCATGTCAGCCGACCTGGCCGCGCTGGAGCCCCTGGCCGAGGCCCTGGGCGCCGACTCCGCCGAGCTGGCTGACTTGCTGTGGTTGCAGTTCGTGGTGTTCCGCAAACGCCAGCTGGATGCCGAGGGCCTGCCCCTGGGCCTGCGCGCCCTGGCCATCCGCGCTGCCAAGGACAGCCTCACACCCACCGAGCGCTACGAACAGCATTACGCCATCGGCGAGTCGGCCCTGGAAGCCGAGGAGTACAACACCGCCGTCGAGCACCTTCAGCAGTCGGTCCACTGGGCCGCGCACGAAGGCGCCACCCTGAACACCGACCAGAAGCTGGGTATTCGCGAAGAGACAGGCTACGCCCTGCACGAGGCCGGCCGCTTCGCCGAGGCACTGGCGCACAACCRGCAACTGCTGGCWGATGCACAAAGCGCCTTCGGCTCCGGCACGGACAAGCGCCTCTGCGGCCTCATCAACAACCTGGCGCAAAATACCTACGAGCTSGGCGAGCATGCGCAGGCKCAGGCCTGGCTGCAACAGCGCCTGGCGCTGGGCCAGGCCCTGCAGGACACAGACATCGTGCTGGACACCTTGTTCCAGCTCGGTGTRCTCGCGCACGAAACGGACCAGCCCACCGAAGCGCGCGCCCTCTTCCAGCAACGTGTG